>NZ_JAEQCB010000270.1:0-3563 GCF_020738785.1 Microcoleus sp. PH2017_05_CCC_O_A
AAAAGCCTCAAATGATTGCAGAGCAATTATTTGAGGTTTTGAGAATTCTGAATTCTTTTGAAATTAAATCCGATCGAATATCTGCGGAATGTGGGTTAACTACTTTAATCAAACAATGGCCAAACCTTTTAAGTGGACATATAAGGGTAAAGTCTTGGCTGTTTAATAGTCTGTGTATTTACGCCGAGCTGTACTAGCATCAATTGCCGCAATTGTCCCCATTGAACTTGGGTAGCGTCGGTACAGCCTTAAATTTAGAGTCGCTTGGCGATCGCGCTCTTCAAAAATCAAGTACAACCGTGGCGTTAAGCGAAGGCAATTGTCACTGCCTTCAAAGTGCCTAGTTTAACAAGTTTCCCGGCAGGAGCTTTGACTACAAATTTTACTTGCTTGCCTTCGTAACGGTTAGAGCATTCTGGCAGCCCAAAAATTTACTGAGACATCTCGCTTTTTTGTACAAAAGTGCGGTAGCACGCTCATTCAATAAAGCCAAGCCAACTGAACTGCAACTGTTGCTAGAAAACGGCTACCGCCATTGTTCCGATACATTGATATGCAATAGCTGAATTTGGGGCGTTTTAGCAACAAAAGTCGCAGGAAAACTCATAAAAACTAAATTTTATGCAAGATAGGAAGCTAGGAAAAAAAGTGAGGAACAGTCGTAGCAATAGCAATGTTGGGAGATATATTTATACCGATACCGGTAAAGGAAAGTTCCGGCTAAGTTTTCTGAAACTTATAATGCGATCGCTCCTACCTACAACGGCTTTCTCAGGCACAAGCGATCGCTTTACTCGCTACATGGCTCACGCCCTTCAACTCAGCAGAGCGGTAAATTAAAGTCGCCACATCTTAATTATTCGCCCGCTCGCGAATTCAGAATAAAGGAAACAAAGCGATCGCATAAAGCTATACTCAAACCACAAGATACAGTTGTTGCTCGTAGAGTAGTGATTGCTAACGGGGGTGGAGTCCCTCACATTCCAGATTGGGTCGGGCAGATTCCAAGGAAGTATCCAAGCGATCGACTCCTGCATTCCCAACAGTCTGGCGTATAACCTTTACCCAGTAAAGCTTTAACGGTTTTTGAGTCCAAAACTGTCGTTCGAGTACGGTTATAGTTCCCATGTCAAAACAATATTTTGTCTTTGGCAGTGTTGCTTAACGATAATGCGATCGCTGCTTGATGAAACTATTTATTACGCTCAGATCAACTCAATACGTTTGCGCTCGCAGTCGTTGAGTGCGAGCGTCACCTGAATAAATCTGCGAGCACATCCTTAGACCTCAGAGTGTCAATATAATGGAATTACCTTTCGCTTTCAAGTCGATTATAAATTCGCCTGAAGCAAACGTTTTTTTAATCCAGAGCGACTACTATATTGAGCATGAAGTTGTTTAAGCCGTGTTAAAAAGTTAGATTGTTGGTTTTGATAATCCGCTAAGTCTCGGAGTTTTAAAAGTAACGGCACTACTTCATCGTAAGATTTAGAAGTTCCTTTTTGAATAAGAGCCTCTACATCTTCCCAAGCAGCCGTTTCTCGCTGAGCCAAAGCTTCCAATTCTCTGACTCGTAAAGCTTCAGCTTCCTGTTGTTTTCTGCGTTCGCTCTGTTTTTGTTCCTGTTCAGCGCTCTCTAAAAGCTGTCTAATTGTTCGTTCTCCTGTAATTACATCTTGCATAACTTCCATCATTTGTGATAATCTTTTACGCAATTCAAAGGACAGATTAGCTTCTCCTTTGGCTAACCGCAGTAAAAAGGTATCGCTTTCAGAACGATCGAGTTTTTTTATAGCTGCTTTTAGGCTATTTTCTGAAATAGAAGATTTAGCAGCACTCGCAGTTGTTGCCACCTTTAGCAGATGCTCATTCAATTCAAAAGCATCTATAAAAGCCTCTAACGATGAAGATAACTTACCCAATCCAGGAGGAACAGGTGGCTCTAACTCTTCTTCATTGAGTTCATCAATATCAAGATAGCTAATCGCTTTCAGCCAAGCCAGATAAAGTAAACGATAATCTCCCTGCAAAATTTCCTGGCGTAAACCTATCAAAGAGGATAGATTTCCTTCTCCCTCTATCCACCCAAAACCTTCGTCGTCCTCCAGAGAAATTTCTAAAATGACAAAATTATTAATTTCAGAAACAACAATCTGATATTCAACGCAATATTTCTGCATCCGTTCAAAATCAATCATAGCTTTTGGGAAACGAAACATTAGTTGTAACGCTCCCCAATTAGCCATGTAAAACATGGCATCGAAGTATTGGACTAAGAGGTCTTTTGGGTCGCCTCGAAAATCTCCATAGCTATAAGTAAATATCGCTTTAGTAGAACTTATTTGTACGCGACTAGAGAGGAGGCTGACTGCTTGTTGTTCAGCTTTAGTCAACGGTCGGTCGATGGTTTGAAACTCGTAGTATTGATATTCGCTCATAAAAATTTATGGTAAGTGGGAAACTCACAGTCTTTAGACCTGAGAGGGTCATTTTGGGTTACTGCAAATACATGGCAGAAATGGCAAAAGCTTGTTCAGGAGTACCGTAGAAACTGCCATTCTTGAACATACAAAGCTCATATTTTTCATTGCTGTAGGTGTAAAACCCCAGACTCCAAGATTCTTCATCGCCAAAGTAGCGCAGCCGACACAGGTGAATGGGGCTATTTCGCATTCGTCCTAAATATTCCTCGCGAGATACGGGAAAGTCTTTGGGTAGAAAATCTGGAGGGCAATCAGGTTCTTTATAGGCATCAATGTAACAGAACTGACTGCGAAAGCGGATGTCTAGGCGAGTGTACTTGCCAGCGTAGTTAGCTGCAGCATAATCGAGAACACGCTGCTTTACATGTTGTTGAACGGCTGGAGGGATTTTAACTCCGCCTGCATTTGGATCATTTTTCACCCAAGGGGACATTTAACTGCTCCGATACGCAGGGGGAACGCATCTTATTGAAGACTGTTCGCCAGTGGTGAGTATATTTTGACATAAATTCACCATGCTTAGAAGCTACAGAGACGCTTTATAATGACTTTTGTAAGAAAACAGTATAGCCTTTTTCAGAAAGATGAGGTATGCCAAGATATGCTGGAACCTTTACAGTGTAAAGCTTTTCAAGTCAAAATTTGTCCGCGAATGAATGTGAGAAAGGCTATAATTGATTAATGGTGATTTTTAGGTTTCTGCTAATTTTGAGACAATAAAAATATTACAGCCACTGTTTACAAGTTGTATAATAGCTAGTAATGACTTAGAAACAAAGAATTTAGTTGACTGCAACAGCGAGGATTTTAGTCAAATAATCATCATCCCACCCAGCTCGAAGTCGCTTGTTTTTTGCTCCGGTTTTTGAGGTTTTTTCTTGACTTAAAAGATTGAGAGAAATATGTCTAAGGATAGCAAAGTTTTGCGGAGCATTATCTTTTCTAATCCGACAATCATCTTCACGAAAAGCCACATCTAACACCCAATGTAAACGATTTTCTATTCCCCAGTGGCTGCGGACTGATTCACCAAACTTTTGAGCATTATTTGGTGAACTACTAATGTAATAGCGAGTCTCA
>NZ_JAEQCB010000030.1:0-45364 GCF_020738785.1 Microcoleus sp. PH2017_05_CCC_O_A
TCAGACACGACAGCCTTGTCTGAAACCGGCAAATCCTTGGTAGAAGTATCGATCGAATCTTCAGCCTTCACCTCAGACACGACAGCCTTGTCTGAAACCGGCAAATCCTTGGTAGAAGTATCGATCGAATCTTCAGTCTTCACCTCAGACACGACAGCCTTGTCTGAAACCGGCAGATCCTTGGTAGAAGTATCGATCGAATCTTCAGCCTTCACCTCAGACACGACAGCCTTGTCTGAAACCGGCAGATCCTTGGTAGAAGTATCGATCGAATCTTCAGTCTTCACCTCAGACACGACAGCCTTGTCTGAAACCGGCAAATCCTTGGTAGGAGTAGCGATCGAATTGGCGATCGCAGGTTCGTCATCTTCAGTCTTCACTGCTGGCGTTACAGTTGTATCTGAAGTAACAACCTCCGTTTTCGAGAGAGACTCAGTATTAGTTGGAGAAATTACTTTCTCTTTTGAAACACTTGCGTTATCTGAAATCGGAACATCTAAAACCGAACCAGAATCAGTATTTTTGGCAGGTTTTTCATCCTCTTTAGCAGGCTCTACCTTCGGTTCAACATAGGGTTTAGCATAAGCAATCAAAGCCTTACCAATATCAGCTTTACGCCAATCTTTCTCAGCATTAATCACAGAATCCAAATTCACCGCAGTACCCGTCGCACCCCGCACCTGAAATATCACATCATTGTAATCGCGATCGCTCCCTAAATCAACCCGCATATCCTCCATTGCAAAAGTCTTGCCACTACCAGTCACATCAGCAATTTGCCCGACATGAAATCCCTCAGCAGGATTCGCCGTCACCATTGAAAATAAAGGACGTTTATCCCCTCCAACAACAGGATTATTCAGAACCTCTTGCACAGTTCCATTTGGCACCAACATAACGCCAAACTCATCCCCCGAAGTCATTGCAAAACTCTTGACTCCCAAATAAGTTCCTTCGTTATAATTCCCTTCAGGTAAATTACCCGTAAATTTTGCACCTTCGCTCAAATCATTAATGACTACATGACCTTTTACAGAATTGCTTAATGCCCTTGAAGCCACTTCCTTGATAAATTCTGCTGAACCAGGTACAAACTTCTCCATCCCTTTTAGACTGACGATAGCTAATTGACCCTTATACAGTCCGCCGTCAAACAAGAAATCGATACCAACTTGGCCGCTAGAGTCAACAACAAATTTCCCAGATGTAAACGAATTATCGGCGACAATCTCAGATTTAGGAGTAGTTTTGCTGAGTTCTTTAGGTGTTTCAACTGCAACAGCTTGACTGTTATCCGCAACTTTTTTGTCCTTGTCTCCGCTAGTAGTTGTCGAGTTTTGTTTGTTGCTATCTTTGCCAGCTTCATCGATAGTAGCGACTGATTTATCCGCCGTCACTTTATCAGTAGTCGCTGCTTGAATTATGGCTGGTGATTTTGAAGTCTCAACAGTTTGAGTAGTAGTTGTGGAGTTTTTTTTGTTGCTATCTTTGCCAACTTCATCGATAATAGCGACTGGTTTCTCCGCCGTCAATTTATCAGTAGTAGTCGCTGCTTGAATTGTGGCTGGTGATTTTGAAGTCTCAACAGTTTGAGTAGTAGTTGTCGAGTTTTGTTTGTTGCTATCTTTGCCCGCTTCATCGACACTAGCGACTGGTTTCTCCGCCGTCACTTTATCAGTAGTTGCTGCTTGAATTATGGATTCTTTTGCTTGTGAAATCAGGTTACTGTCAGTGGCCAGTGTTTCCGATTTATTTTCTTTTTCTGCTAACGCATCGATTTTTTTATCAGGGGATATTTCCTTGGCACTCTGATTGTTAGTCAAAGAGTCAGTTGTTGTCAGACTGTCAGCTTTGATGGCAATTAACGGTGCATCTTTGCTGCTTCCAGTCAGGGTATCCTTGGCATCTATGGCTGACTGGGAACCGGATAGGGCGTCGCCGCGACTCGTATTGCCACTAACTGACCTGCTTAAGCTGCTATTGAGAGGATTTGGAACAATTAATGAATCATCGGATTTGTTGCTGATTGACTCGGAAGCAGCATCTTTTGATTTCAGTAAATTAGTCGTAACTAATGGTTTATCGGGTTCGATCGCTATTTTATTGTTGCTGTCAAGCATCAAGGAACCTTCGCCGATATTTTGCTTGTTGCTGTTGCTTAAAGGGTTGAGGATAGAATTGTTGGCAGCACTTCCCGGCAAAGTGTCGGCGATTAGAACATCTTTCAGCAGAACATTAGTTTGACCTTGATTGATAGTTGTCATTGAGATTATACTCCTAATCTTGGATTAAATGAAAATTGATATAATGAAATCAAACGATCGCCCAAACGTTGAATTGGCTTCTCTACTCTAATTACGGAAGCAGCCCCAAGTTTTTACGCAAATCTCAAAACTTCTTTTTCACACGAAAGTGCGATCGCCCCCTCAACCCTAATTACGAAACCACCTCAAACTTTTTACGCAAATCTCAAAACTTTTTTTCCCAAACCCTCAAATGTAAAGTTTTGTAACAATCTCCCCACAAATGCGTAAAAAATTGCGACTCTACCGAAAAACAACATAGAAATGCCCCAAGACTGCACAAAAATCCCAGAGGAGTGAGGAGATTGAGATGGAGGACGAAATTGATTTACAACTCAAACAGCTAGCCGTCGAAGCTCAACAGCACCCAGCCCTTAGCCTTGAGCGACAGAAAGCATTAACCAAACTGAGAAACGCAATTTGGCTATCGGGCAAGCTTGCTTATCCCCAAAAAAGGTCATGGTCTCCTAATATTTACGAAGACCTTTATAACGAAGCACTTCTAAAAACAATTGAGTATATTTGTCTAAAAATTGACAAATACGATCCAGAAAGACCACTGATGGCCCCGGTCAATCACATATTGAAGTTGAGATTCAAAGATGCTGTTAAGCGATATATGAAAGAAAAAAATAGAACACGCGAACTACCTTCCTTAAACGACCTAGATAATTACCAGTCACCACAATCACCATTGTCCGAAGAGGCTACAATGCTGCGTGAATTGATCGAAGAAGATCCAGATGGCCATTTTAGAAGAGTGTCACTTAGATGTCGCCCGGATATTTCTTGGCAAGTTATAGCTTTAGCTAAATTGGATGGTGAAACATTGGATAGTATGTCTCAAAGGTTTGGAGTTTCTATTTCAGGTATTGACAGTTTTTTTAATCGAAACCTGCGGAGATTTGGTGATGACTTTCGTAATAAATTACAGTAACAATTAAGCGACAACCACAGAAACTAATGATGAGTAAAATGATCGAACCAATAACTTTCACCGTACCGCTATCCTTTGAAGCCCATGACATCGCTCAACAGTGCGCTCAAAAATCCCTGCCGACAAAATTCAAACAAGTTTATCTCAATACCCTAGCAGTGTATGCAGTAGATTCTTACCTACGCTGCATGGGATTTGAAACTAACTTGGCTCATAGCGAAAGTCGCGATTCACTCATGCTCAAATTTGTAGATGTCGCCGATTTAGATATCGTCGGCGTTGGCAAAATTGAATGTCGTCCCGTATTGCCCGATTCCCAAACTTGTAACATTCCCTCCGATGCTTGGGAAAATCGCATCGGTTACGTTGCTGTACAATTAAATCAATCTTTGAAAGAAGCAACGCTACTAGGATTTACTAAAACTTCTGCAATGAGAGAAGTACCGCTCACTCAACTGCAATCCCTAGAATATTTTCTTGCCTACATGAATCGAATTCAACAACTGAATCCAGTTAATTTAATGAACTGGTTTGAGAATGTTTTTGATACGGGATGGCAAGTAATTGATGAGCTATTAAATCCCGAACAACTGGAGTGGCATTTTAGAAGTACGAACGCATTACCTATCGAGAGGGGTTATAAAATTGATTTGGGAATGCAGCTAGCACAACAGTCTGTAACACTTGCAGTCATGCTGGCACCAGAACCAGGTTCCGAAGTGGATATCCAAGTGCAAGTGTATCCGATGGGAAATCAAACTTGTTTGCCAGAAGGGTTAAAATTGATAGTGATGGATGAGTCAGAAGAGGTAGTTCTTGAGGCAACATCCAGAGATGATGACAACTTTATTCAGTTGGAATTTAGTTCTGAATTAAGAGAATTATTTGGCGTTACTGTGGCACTCGGAGGAGCTAGCGTGACGAAACATTTTCATTGGTAATCTGCCACGCATTTGTCATTCCCAGCTAGCACCTGGGAACGAAAGCAACAACTCAAGTATTGACTGCTAACCTATTGAAAATTTCACTTGGATTTTATGTCATCATTAACCTTTCAAAACTTGCGCGGTCAAAATCTCCAAGGTCGTTCTTTCAAAGGTCAAGATCTGACTAATACTGATTTCTCTTATGCAGATATCCGAGGTGCAGATTTTAGCGGGGCAACTCTCGATGGTGCTAACTTCAGTCACGCTCGCTGCGGCTTAACAGTGCGATCGCAAATCAAAATATTCATAATTGTAGCACTGATATCAGCAATGTCAGGAACGGCTGCTGTAACTGCTATCAGTCAGACATTCAGATCTCTATTTGCCAAAAATATTGGGTACTCCAGTTTGATTGTAACAGCAATCATCTTATTACTGAATACTGTTCTTTTGGCTCTCACGATTCGCCAAGGAATACAAAAAGCTTTGGGGTCTTTAGCTATGGCGGCTGCAATCTTTGTACCTTGCATTGCTGTTTTAAGTGCGATCTCGAACGATAAACACCCGATACTGGCTTGGCTGAGAGGTTTTAGACCTGGGAGCTTAACTGGGGCGTTGGCTGGTGAACCGAATACCAACGATATTCCGTTTTTAATTGTAAGTTTGATCGGGGCTGTGGCTGCGACTACGATCGCAGTTGTAACTTTGCCTTTAGCTGTGGCTTTGGCTGAGGTTGTATTGGGCAGAATAGTGGCAGTTTTAGCTGTATTTGAAGCTCTGGCAATAAGTGCGATCGCCACCGGAATTATTATCAATAATTCAACCCGGTATTTAAAAGCATCTGTGTTAATTAATACTAGATTAGCTGACAACACGAACAATAAATGTTATGATTTTTTAGACCAATGTGTCGCAAATTCTTCCAATCCACCTATAGTTATTGCGATTATCATTATAGCGGTAATTTTAGCTGTAGCTTTGGTCTCATTGGGAACTTATATTGGCAACAGAGTTTTAGCTGAAGATGATAAATATGCCGTAATTCACCAATTAGCTAATGCGATTGCAGCGGCAGGCAGTACCAGCTTTCGGGGTGCTAATTTAGCCAATATTAATTTTAGTTACGCTCTTCTCAAAAACACTGATTTTAGATCTGCTAATATTTATCGTGCAATGTGGCACAAAAGCTCAAGAATTGAGTGGGCAAGAGTCGGCGAGACAATATTAATTGATCCCGCAGTTAGAGATTTGCTAGTGACCGGCAACGGCTATAATAAATCATATCAAGGCATGGATTTGAGAGGAGCAAACTTGATAGGTGTAGACCTCGGCTACGCCAAACTTCAAACAGCAGACCTCAGTCAAGCGACTTTAGAAGCTGCTAATTTAGAGTATGCAATTTTTAGTCAAGTTCAGGCGATCGGCACTGATTTCAGTAATGCGAGAATGACTGGTGCTTGCGGTTTAGGAACCTGGAATATTGACAGCACTACGAAACTAGAATGGGTAGATTGTCGGTGGGTTTACTTGCTAGAAGAACCGAAACCTGGCACTGACGATCGCGAACGCCGTCCCCACAGTGAAAAATCTCAATTTGAGATCGGAGAATTTACCAGTTTTTTTCAAGAGGTAGTCAATACAGTTGACTTAATTTTCCGTAACGGTGTTGATTGGAAAGCCTTCTACCAATCTTTCCAAAAAGTTCAGGACGATCTCAAAGGTACAGAACTAAAAATTCAGAGTATTGAAAATAAAGGCAATGGCGTTGTTGTCATCAAGGTTAGCGTACCTCCTGATACAGACAAAGAGAAGATTGAGACTGATTTCAATGGTTTCTACCAAAAAATGCTAGAATTAGCAAGAGTAAAAAATCCAATAATTCAAGAGTTCCCAGAACAGCAAAGATACTTGCTATCAGTAGTAGAGAAGATAGTAAAACCACTTTCAGAACAGGTAGTTGTCTTAAACTTAGATCGTGGTGACTTGAACCAAGGCTTTGCCGTCAGCGCTGATATTTACTGTGACGGACACCGTTTGCCAATCCAAATAGAAGGCAATTTGCCACCACAAGCCAAAATTTTAAAACGCTATCAACAGTGGGAAGAAATGTATAACATTAAAAACCAGAACAGCCGGATCAAAGGCAAAGAAGGTCAAGTCACTAACTTTTCTATAAAGAAGCTAACAACGTTAGCTGAGGATGTGGAAGCGGAAGTAAATAATTGGCTGAATTCAGCACCGTTTAACCCGATCGAGCAAAAATTGCACGACAATTTAAACTTTGATGATGAGGTGCGGGTGATTGTGCAAACTGAAGATGCCTTTCTGCGAAAACTTCCCTGGCATCGGTGGAAGTTTTTTGAAGTTGATTGCCAACAAGCAGAAGTCGCTTTAAGTCGCACAGTATCTAATAGGGTAAAGAAATTAGTCCTACCAAGAAGTAAAGTGAGAATCTTAGCAATTTTGGGTGACGATACAGGAATTAATATCGATGAAGACAAACAGGTGTTAGAGAATTTGTCAGACACAGAAATCATGTTTTTGCTCAAACCAACTCGCGAGGAATGTGAGGAATGTCTCAGAGATAAAATAGGCTGGGACATTCTCTGTTTTTCCGGTCACAGTTACAGCGAAGTAGATGGCAGCACTGGGGCAATTTATATTAATAAAACAGATAAGTTAACTGTCGAAGAACTCAGGATTTCCTTGAAAATAGCCATTGAACGTGGTTTGGAGATAGCAATTTTTAATTCTTGCGATGGCTTGGGATTGGGGAAACAGTTAGCTGACTTAGATATCCCTCAAATTATCGTGATGCGGGAACCTGTGCTAGATGCGATCGCCCAGGAGTTTTTGAGGCATTTTCTGAAAGCTTTTGCTGGTGGCGATTCTTTGTATGTTTCTGTGCGATCGGCGCGAGAAAAGTTGAAACAAAAATGGGATAAGCAATTTCCCGGTGCTAGTTGGTTGCCTGCTATTTGCCAGAATCAATCTGAGTATCCCAAGAAATGGGGAGATTTTCAAGGGAATTGTTAGCGGTATATTGAGTAAATTTAGTTTTTGTTTGAGGTGTTAATTATGTCGGCATTTGTCTGCAATTTTGTGCAACATATCCACACATCGCTTTTAAAACTCCGTTTTACAGGCGAGGGCAAGTCACTTCTACAAAGGCAAAGAATATACTTAAATACCGGATTGTATATCAGTTACCAGAAGTGCGATTCCCTGCGGTACAAGCTATGCATGGGTGCAGGATGTACCAACGCTTCCCAGGGCTTCACTTTAATTGAGTTGCTGGTTGTCATTTTTATTATTGGGATTTTATCTGCGATCGCCCTCCCTACCTTCTTCAGGTTAATCGGTAAAGCTAAAGAAAGTGAAGCCACACAATATATTAGCTATTTGAACAAACACCAAACGGCGCAATATTACGAAGCAACGGGATTTACCAACTCTTTCGGATCGCTTTCATTTTCCCAAGATCCAACAGCAACTTCTGCTGCTGCTATTTTGAAAGGTTTTGGCTTTTCTGTGCGAGAAAGCAAGAATTATTTGTATGGTATCAAAGTTGCGACTCACAATGGCTATCCAATTGCAGCTCAAGTAGCTGTGTCTAAAAATTTAGGTGTGCGATCTTATTTTGGAATTATCTACGCCCACGATAATAATATCTTAGTTCCGTGCGGCCCGGTTGCTGTTGATTTGAGTTTGGCTTCTCCGGTGCTTAAACAAGTACAGATGGTGACACAATTTCTAGCCACTCCTGAGATTTATTGTCCTTATCCTAGTTTCATAAAATAGTGCTACATTTAGTAAATGTAGTTTTTGTTAGCTAGTACCCAAATATAACTGGAGTTGAGACTAAGTCGTAGGTTGCGTCAGTCGGGGTTTTTTCGATTATCATCAAGTAGATGCAATAGATCTCTTGCAAAAATACAAAGCACCCCACCCCAACCCTCCCCTTGGTAAGGGGAGGGGGTAAGATTATTCTTGTTTCCCCCTCCGGGAGGGGGGACTTGCGGGGGGTAAATTTGACGAGAGCAAGAGTTCTAATCTGAGGCACCCTACTTTAATCAATCAAACATGAAAAATCTCGAACAATTAAGCGAAATTGCCCAGGCCGCCGCTTGGGGTGCCGCAGATATTTTACAATCCTATTATCGCCCTGATGCTAATACTCCCAACCTGGACATTCAAGAACAAAAAGACGGCCCAGTTACCGCCGCTGATGTCGCTGTCAATTCTTACATTCTCGATGAATTGCAGTCGGTTTTAGGGAATGCAGAATTTGGCTACCTGAGCGAAGAAACTTACAAATCTTATTTAGAAAGTTGTGGCAAAGTTCCTTTACCTCAATCTTGGGTTTGGATTATTGACCCTTTGGATGGAACGCGCGATTTTATTGACAAGACTGGTGAATTTGCGGTTCATATTGCTTTAGCTTTCGAGGGAAAACCGATGTTAGCGGTTGTGGCTTGGCCGTCCAAGCAAAAGATTTATTATGCCATCCGCGATGCTGGTGCTTTTGGGGAAAGTCGCGGGGGTTGTGCGGTGAAATTGCAGGTTTCTGCGCGAAATATAGTGGCAGATTTATCTATAGTAACCAGTCGCAGTCACAGGGACGATCGGCTAAATCGACTATTACACAAATTTCCCTGCCAAAATCAACTGGCTGTGGGTAGCATCGGCTGCAAGATTGCGACGATTGTTGAACAAAAAGCTGATGTTTATATTGCTCTTTCGGGGAAGTCGGCGCCGAAGGATTGGGATTTGGCGGCGCCGGAATTGATTTTGACGGAGGCGGGCGGGCGATTTACTCGTTTTGATGGTTCTGCTTTGCAATATAACCGGGGAGATGTCAGTCAGTGGGGGGGGTTGTTGGCGAGTAACGGTTGCTGTCACGATGCTTTGTGCGGGGATGCTGAGGCGATTTTGGCGGAGATTGATTCGGGTTTGCGGTAATCAGGTTGGTTTGTAGTGAGGAATGCGAGTCCTCGGAATGGGTGCGGACTGAAGTCCTCACTACGAACCTGTTTTTTCATTGCACATAACTTTACTTACCTAACTTAGGTATTAATTACCACGTTTAAATCCTCAGTACAATGGCACTTACATTTGAAAAATATTTGTGGTAAGCGCAACTCGCATTCATCGCAGTAATTGTACTTAAGTATTTTCTCGCTCTTTATCGGTACTTTAAATTAACCTGTTATTGTTACTACAACAGATGAGAAATAACCGAATTTTTACTCAGAACTGCTGTGTCTGTGTAAATCAAAATTGATAGACAGTTTCGGACGCAAGTTACGAAATAGGGGAATTGTTGTCTTTTTTACCCCAAATAGGTGTATTATGTCAAATTTAAATGTTCCAGTTTCTGTAAGAGCGATCGCCTTTATCGACACAAGAGTACAAGATTATCAAAGTTTGGTGGCTGGGGTAACACCGGGTACGGAAGTTGTGGTGTTAGATGGGAACGAGGATGCGATCGCACAAATTACTCAAATCTTAGCCCTTCGTACCAATATTGACAGCATTCACATCGTTTCTCACGGTGCTCCGGGTAGCCTGCAAGTGGGCGATGGTAGCTTGAATGCAGATAATTTGGAAGCTTATTCGGAACAATTGCAGCAGTGGCGGAGTGCTTTTACAGACAGTGCGGATATTCTGATTTACGGTTGCAATGTGGCATCTGGGCCTCGCGTTTGTCCGAAAGTCCGCCGGGGATTTAAATCCCCGTCTCATAGCGAAAGTCGGTTGAAACCGACTGGGAATAATTCATTTATTCAGTCATCTTTAGATGACTTGCGCTATGAGACGGGGAATTCATTCCCCGGCGGTACCGGGGAACAAGCGAGAGATTTAGATGTAGATTTAGAAATAGATGGTTTCGCATTCATCCAGCGCATCGCCCAACTCACAAATACCAATGTTGCAGCTTCCAAAAACCTCACGGGAAGCGCGGCAAAAGGCGGCGACTGGGAACTCGAAGCAACAACCGGAGAAATTAACACACCGCTGGTATTTCGGGAAGATGCGATCGCAAATTACAGTCATATCCTATCCAGTTTTGGTAATGCGACTAATTTTCCAATGACATCAGATCCGTTTGTTCCTTCAGTAGATTATAACGGTGACGGTATCTTCGACTTAGTAGTAGGTGGCGGAGTTTTCTTAGCCAATGGAAATGGCAGTTTTAAACAGCCCATCAGCTTTAGCGGAGGCCCGTCAAGACTTGGCAACTTTAATGCCGACACAATATTAGACTTAGCAACAGCAAATCCAGTCTTTTCTGGCACTGTCTCAATTAGGCAGGGAAACGGCACTGGTGGCTTTGGTGCGCCCATAAACTCAAATGTAGGGAACACTCCCCTATCTATTGCTATTGGTAACTTTAATGCCGACACCTTCCCCGATTTGGCTGTGGTAAATGGTAACCCTCAAGGTGGTGGAAGCGTCTCAATTTTGTTAGGGAATGGCACTGGTGGCTTTGCCCCTGCCACCAGCTTCGGTGTCGGAGGAATTCCCGCTTCAGTTGCTGTGGGAAACTTTAACGCCGATAACTTTCTTGACTTAGCAGTCGGGAACAGTCTTTCTAATAATGTCTCAATTCTCTTAGGAAATGGCACTGGCGGTTTTAGTAGCGCCACTAACTTTAGTACGGGGCAATTTCCCAATTCCATTATTGTGGCCGACTTTAACGTAGATGGCAACCTCGATATAGCAACAGCCAACAACGGTTCTAACAACGTCTCAATTCTCTTAGGGAATGGCACTGGAGGTTTTAGTACCACCACTAATTTCACAGCCGGAACAAAGTCCAATTCCGTCACAGCGGCAGATTTAAACGGCGACGGCAAACTCGATTTAGCCGTATCGAACTCTGGCGCTACCAACCTATCAATTTTACTGGGAAATGGCACTGGAGGATTTAGTTCGCCGATCGACTTTGCATTGATAGGGCAAAACCCTGGGAGGGTAACAGTAAACGATTTTAACAACGATTCCCTACCCGACTTGGCAGTAATGGTAACAAACGGAGGTTCTAACAATGTTTCAATCCTGCTAAATACACCAAACACAGTTAATTTCGGTGCGGCAACTTACAGCGGTACAGAAGGAACAACAGACACAGTAGTTAATATTCCCGTCACCATCAGTGGCGGCACTCCCTTGGGCGATGTAACTGTACCAATTGCGATCGACCCCAGCAGCACAGCAACCCAAAATTCAGACTACACTATCGCCCCGACATCGATTACATTCCCCGCAGGTGCAACAGGTGCGGCACTCACCAAGAATATTGCACTTACGATCAAACCCGACAACATCGCAGAAAACGCCGAAACCGCAATTCTCAACTTTGGCACAATCACCGGTGGCGTTGGGGGTACAACCAAACAAACAACACTAACTATTGCTGCTAACGGTACTGTTTCCTATGCGGTTGCTGCGGGGATTGCGAGCATTCCTGAAGGCGATAACGGCACAAAACCTCTAACTTTTACTGTGACTCGCAGCGGTAGCACTGGCGGGGCAAGTAGCGTCAATTATGCGATCGCCGGAACTGCTACCAACGTCAGCGATTACAACAATATCGGTGGCACTTCTGCGGCAACGGGTATCGCAGGCACGATTAATTTTACAGCCGGTGAAACATCGAAAACTATTACTCTCGATGTGTTAGGCGACACCATCGTTGAACCCGACGAAACAATTATCGTCACCCTATCAAGTCCCGCAGGCCCGGGCGTAACACCAACAATTACCACTGCTACCGCCACCACAACGATCGCCAATGATGACAAAGTTGGCGTTACTGTTAATCCAATTACCGGATTAACTACGACTGAACTCGGCGGTAAAGCTACTTTCACAGTCAAACTCAATTCTCAACCGAGTGCTAACGTTACTTTCGCCCTAAGCAGTTCCAATGTTGCTGAAGGAACTGTTTCGACTAATAGCTTAACGTTCACTCCCGCTAACTACAATCAACCGCAAACAGTAACGGTGACTGGTGTTGACGATTTGGTAGATGTAGCTGATGGAGATGTAGTTTATAAAATTGTCACGGCTGCTGCTGTGAGCACCGATCCTAATTACAATAACCTCAAACCCGATGATGTCACCGTCACCAATAGTGACAATGAAACTCCGGGAATTACGGTGAATCCTACGGCGGGATTAACTACTAATGAAACTGGCTTAGCAGCTAACTTTAATGTGGCGTTGAATACTAAACCAACTGCTAATGTGACTATCGGCTTGAGTAGTTCCAATATTGCGGAAGGAACTGTTTCGACTCCTAGTTTGACTTTCACTGCGGCTAACTGGAATACACCGCAACCGGTGACAGTAACTGGGGTTGATGACAATATTGCTGATGGCGATGTTGAATACAAAGTTGTGACGGCGGCTGCTGTTAGTACAGATGCGAATTATAACAACAAAGATGTTGCCGATGTCAGTCTGATCAACAAAGATAACAATACAGTAGGTGTAACTATTTCACCCACGAATACAACTGCTACTGAAGGCGGTGCTACAGGGACGTACAGCGTTAAGTTAAAATCCCAGCCGATCGCCCCTGTCACTCTCACTCTCACCACAGGTAGTCAGATTGAGCCGATCGCGCCTATCACTTTCACATCCGTTAATTGGAATGTATCTCAACCAGTTACGGTGAAAGCTGTTGATGATGCGATCGTGGAAGGGGCGCACAGCGGGAATATCACTCACAGTGTGACTAGCGGTGATGTTAAGTATAACGGGATTGTGGTTGGTGGGGTGGTTGTGGCGATTACGGATAAGGATGTAGCGCCGACGCCAACACCAACACCAACACCAGAGCCAACTCCGACACCGACGACATCAGTCACTCCGACACCGACGCCAACAACATCAGTCACTCCGACTCCGACACCGACGACATCAGTCACTCCGACGCCGACGACATCAGTCACTCCGACGCCAACGCCGCCGACATCAGTCACTCCGACTCCGACACCGACATTAGTCACGCCAACACCGACATTAGTCACGCCAACGCCAACACCGACATCAGTCACGCCAACACCAACACCACCGACACCAACACCAACACGGATAGTTGGAAGTCCTGGCATTATTATTAGTCCGGGCGAGGGATTAGTAACTACAGAATCAGGTGGCACAGACCAATTCACCATCAGACTCAACAGCGAACCTAAAGCCGATGTGAGAATTGGTGTGCGTAGCAGCAATGAGGCAGAGGGAGTAATTTCGACGGAATCGATTACCTTCAATTCTGCTAATTGGAATCAGTGGCAAACTATTACGATAACGGGTGTGGACGATAAGCGTCCAGAATTCGATCGCGATAAGAATTATCAGATTGTGACTGCACCTGCTGTGAGTACGGATAGTGACTACAACGGCCTCGACGCACCGGATGCCAAGGTTGTTAACAGGGATAATGACATACCGAGATCTAACGATCTACCTCTATCTGACGTATCTGCTGGCATCACTGTCTCTCCTACCAGTGGATTAATCACCACTAACGCAGGTGGTAAAGCCAAATTTACCATTGCACTGAATAGCCCGCCGACTGCTCCTGTGATAATAGGTTTGAACACTTCTGTTCAAAGTTCACAAAATAATCTCTCCACTTCAGGAGTTACCTTTACACCTAACAACTGGAATATACCCCAAGAAGTAACGGTAACAGGCTTTTCCGTTTCTCCCAACCTCAATGCTCACCAAACTTACACGATTCTCACTGCCCCTGCGATCGGCACTGACAGCAAATACTCAGGTATTGATGCTGCTGATGTTAGCATCACCAATCTGTTCATCAATCCCTTGTCTCCAAAATTCCCAGAAATTATAGTAGAACCGATACAGGGGCTAACCACCACAGAAGCAGGTGGCACTGCTAATTTTAGTGTTGTGCTTAAGTTCCAACCCAGTGCAGATGTTCGCATCCCTGTCAGGAGTGACAACACCGCAGAAGGAAATCCTTCTGTCTCACAGCTAATTTTCACTCCTGATAATTGGAATACGGCTCAGAATGTCACAGTCACGGGTGTTAACGACAATGTAGCTGATGGCGATCGCGCTTACAAGATTATTCTTGACCCAGCTATCAGCAACAATGCTTCTGGGCCTGTCAGCTTTTTTTCACCTCCCAGTTACTCAGGCATCGATCCTCAAGATGTCAGCGTCACTAACCTCGAACGAAAGTACACTTTCAGCAAAATCAATACGGAAATCTCCAATTATTTCGATGGCCGAGTCATTAGCGGTTGGGGAGACTACGACAACGACGGGAAACTGGATTTTATCGCGTCGGGTACTCTTGAGTTGCTCACACCCTACCAAACGGCTCAGGCTGTTGACACCGCTGGTACTCGGCTGTACCGCAACACTGGCAGTACCTTTACCGCTCAAACTAGCACCCCAAGGTTGCAGCCAGCTTCTACCGCAGCTTGGGGAGACTCCGATAATGATGGCAAGCTCAATTTTGCCTTGCAAGTCAATCCAATTAGCAGAACTCAACAACCAAGCTTTCTCGACATCTACGGCGCAAGTGCATTCAACGAGCAGCAGAGAAGTTCCCCAGGTAGCTCTCAATCATGGGCAGACTACAACAACGACGGCAAACTCGATCTCCTGAATGCCACCCAAACAAGTATCGCAAACCCACAGACAGGTGGCATCGCTCAGACAAACGCCAGCGTGCTGTATCGCAATACTGGGAATAATATTAATGGTGCTTTAAAGCCAGATATTAATGCCCAAATCCCCGGTGTTCTCAACGGTTCCTCTGCGTGGGCAGACTATGACAAGGATAGCAAGCTGGATCTGCTGCTGACGGGGAACAGCGTTTCCGGCAAAATAACCAAGGTGTTTCGCAATACGGGCAGCGGGTTTAGCGAAGCTTTGGCTTTGCCTGGTGTTTCTAATGGTTCGGCAGCTTGGGGAGACTATGACAATGATGGCGATTTGGATATCTTGCTTGCTGGCGATAGCGTTTCAGGCAAAATAGCCAAAGTTTACCGGAACACAGGCAACAGCTTTAGCGAAGACATAACTGTCGCCTTACCCGGTGGTAGTTCGGCAGCTTGGGGAGACTACGACAATGACGGTAAATTGGATATCTTGCTCGATGGCAAAGTGTACCGCAACACTGGCAACGGCTTTAGCGAAGACACAAATGCCGGACTCAGTGACAGCGGTGCCGCAGCTTGGGGAGACTATAACAATGACGGCAAACTTGACATTTTGATTGGCAACCAAGTCTACCGCAGCAATACAGCTAATGCGAACACTCCTCCCACTGCACCCACAGGGCTGACGGCTGTACCGAATGGCAACAAAGTCACTTTCAACTGGAATAAAGCGACTGATGCTCAAACTCCTACCGATGGTTTAAGCTACAACCTGCGAGTTGGGACTACTCCCGGTGGCAAGGATATTCTCGCCCCCACATCTCTCGACGATGGAACTCGACAAATTGTTGGATTAGGCAATACCAGCCAAAACACCAGTTGGCAACTCAATAACTTGTCTCCGAGGATATATTACTGGAGTGTACAATCCATTGATAATGCTTGGGCCGGTTCACCTTTCGCCACAGAAGGCAGTTTTACCGTCGGCAATACAGCCACCAACCAACCGCCAAGGGTTAACAATCCCATCATCAATCAGGGGCGCGGGATTTTCCGCAGCGACTACCGTTTGACTCTTGCTCCCAATACTTTTATTGACGACGATCTAGGTGACAGCCTCACTTATTCCTACTCAATAATTCCAGAGCCAAAACCCGGCTTCGGCCCCTTCGTACCGAACTCTCTCGATTGGCTTAGCATCAACCCGAATACTGGCAATTTCATTCCGCCGGATTGGCTTAAATTTGATCCAAATACACTCACCTTTAGCGTGAATTTGAATGCTGGGAATGTCCCCTCATTATTCTATTTGCCAATTCAGGTGAGAGCAACGGACAATGCTGGTGCGACGGCCACCGACTTCTTCCACATATACCGTTCTGGCTTGTCTGGTATCGCAATTGACGGTTATATCGCGGGAGCTACTATCTTTTTAGATGCCAACAAAAATGGCATCAAGGATACCAATGAACCATCCACAATCACCAACAGCAAAGGTGAATTTAATCTCGACGTTCCCTTCGACATCTTCGACAAAAACAAAAACGGAGAAATCGACCCATCAGAAGGCAATCTAGTTGCAATTGGAGGCATAGACACCGCCACCGGATTACCCCTAGAAACCCCAGTTACCGCACCTCCCGATTCCAGTGTCGTCACCCTATTAACCAGCTTAGTCGCCGACTTAATCGACAAAGGAATTGAATCAGAATCAGCCCAATCTTTAGTCAAAGTAGCCCTGGGACTACCCGATGAATTGGATCTGACGAGGTTAGACCCTATTGCTGCCACAAATCAGGGTTTACCGGGCGGAGTCCAAGTCTTAGCAGCAATGGTGAAAGTCCAAAACTTCATCACTCAAACTGCCGCTTTGATTGACGGTGCATCCAGTGCAGCTACTAAGGATCTTGTCAAAGCTGTTGTGGGTTCAATGGGCGATAAAATTCAAGGCGGTGCTATCTTAAACCTCAGCAATCCAGCCGCCTTAGAACCAATCATTCAGCAATCCGCTGCTAAAATCCAGCAGATTGACCCCAGTTTCAACATTCAAAAAGTCGCCCAAATTACCTCGCAAGCTGCGACAGTAATGGCAACAGCAAATCAGCGCATTGATACCGCCGTCACCAACCCAACAGCAACATCAATTCCCCAAGCCGTTGCCCGCGTCCAACAAGTATCCTTGGGCGCAACTACTCAAGACTTCAAAGCAGTTGGTGCCGGAAGCAAGCCAATTTCCCAGTTAGTTACTGACAATACTGGTGCTGCTTTAGATAGCAAAATTCAAGCAGTAACATTGCCTGCTGGGATTGCAACTCCTATAGTCACCGGTGACGCAGATTTGGGCAGCAATTCTGGTCAAATCAACGGCACAAATGGCGATGACATCCTCACTGGCACTACCGGAAATGATGCAATCAACGGCCGACGAGGCAACGATTCCCTAGACGGAGGCCTTGGAGATGACACTCTTTACGGCGGCAAAGGTAGCGATACTTTGCTCGGCGCTAGCGGTAATGATGTCTTGTTTGGCGGCCGCGGTGCTGATATCTTAAACGGCGATGATGGTAATGATATCTTGTTTGGTGGCAAGGGAGATGATTTACTCAATGGCGGCTTAGGAAATGATACTTTGACTGGAGGAAAGGGAGTCGATAAATTCCTAATCTCCACCAATTCTGGGACTGATACTATTACCGATTTTGAATTTGGTAAAGACTTCTTAGTATTGGGTAACGGGCTGAATTCTTCACAATTGGCGATTAGTCAAGATAGCGGTGTAACATTAATTCGGTTTGCCCAAACTGGAGAGATTTTAGCTTCTATCAGCGGAGTTTCTGCTGGGAGTATTACCGCAGGGAGTTTCGGATTGATTTAACAAAAATCGGCGGTTAAAACCGCCTATATACAAACAAAACCCCCGGAGGCGGGTTGAAAAAGACCGGGCGAATGGAATTCGCGTCTATACAGACAAAACCTGCCTCCGCAGGTTGAAGAATAGGCGGTTAAAATTGCGTTTTTTCTTCAGTCCGCGGAGGCGGACATTGTTTGTATAGTCGCGGTTTCAACCGCCGGATTTTGTCTGTGCAGACGCGGTTTCAACCGCCGGATTTTGTCTGTGCAGATGCGGTTTCAACCGCCGATTTTTCTAACATATCAAATCAACAGCGCTGATATCGCATACCCGGCAATTGCGAAACTAATCCCAACAATTCCAACTGCAAAAGAATACCAGAAACCGTCCCCGCTTCCAATCCCGCAGCCTCCACAATTGTATCAAGAGAATTCGGCCCCGAACCCAGAGCTTTTAACACTACAGCCAACTCCCCATCCAATAGCGGCTCTGGCTTTTCAGGGGTTGGATTTGCCGGAAACAAGGACAACTGCTGCGCGCTATCCAATTTTGGCATAGCTCCGAGCATTTCTAGCAATCGGTCTTCGCTTAAAAGTCGATCGCTATTGGGGAGAATCGGATGAGCACCTTTACTCAGCAACTCCAAACATCCAAACGATCGCTCATCATCCAACCTTCCCGTCAAAACATACACATCCCGACAAAACTCATTCGCTTGATAAGCAGTAATTAACGCCCCCGACTTCTGCGGAGCTTCTATCACAATAGTAGCGCGGCTCAAGCCAGCAATTATCCGATTTCGGCGCGGAAAATTAGTTTTATTCGGTTGAGTGCCCGCCGGATATTCACTAATTGCCAATCCCTGCTGTAACAGGCGATCGCACAACCGCTCATTTGGCTTAGGATAAACGATATCAACCCCAGTACCAAAAACAGCCAAAGTCCGACCTCCCGTCTCCAAACAGCTTGTATGAGCCTCCGTATCAATACCTGCGGCAAATCCCGAAACAACAGTAAAACCATTTTTAGCCAAAGCCACACTAATTTTACGAGTCCAGCGGCGGCCGTATTCCGAAGGACTGCGAGTGCCAACAATTGCCACCGTCGGCGTAATTCCTTGATTCTCTTTGATATCGACTAAACCGCGATAATACAGCACCGGCGGCGGGCTGGGAATTTCCAATAATAAGCTGGGATAATCCCGATCTGCGGGTGTCCAGAAACAGGGATTGTTAATAAGATGTTTCTCAATAAATTCTTCAGGATTGAGTTTAGATCGTTCTTGTACAGTGGTATCAATTACCTGCTTGCCAAACCCTTCTACTCGCATTAAATCTACTGGTTTCGCCATCCAAGCTTCTGCCAAAGTATTAAAATGTTGGTGCAATCTTTGCAACAAAATCGGCCCTATACCATTAATCTGTGACCATGCTAACCAGTAAGCGCGTTCTTCTAGCAACGACTTGCCCTCAATTTATCTGAAAATAATTTTATCATTTTTGGTATAAACAGCACTATCCATTGCTGTCAACTTAAAAAAGGTACGTTGTTGGGCTTTAGCCCTCTTTAGATTTATAGACAAAGAGGGCTGAAGCCCAACAACGTACCTAAGCTTTCCAATTGACAAAACGGGCATAAATATAAGCAATGATTTCCCCAGTCACAGTCCGAAAACCTGCGCTAGATTTCCACCATTCTTGTGAGTTATAATCTTCCGATTCCGCAGCTATAATCCCGACTTTAATTTCAGGATTCAACACTTCTTTGAAAACCATCCAACTGCGGCGGGCATGAGTGCCAATAGAATAAAGATTGATTGAGTCCACTTTTAGGGCAGAAGTAGCTAGCCAATCTCGAAGTGCGATCGCAGAAGCAGCAGTGCGGTGTTTCACAACACTCGGTGCGGGTACAGCTACCACTTTGTTCTTATCAAATCCTAGCGCAATACAAGTCGCGGCGGTCAGTTCAGCATAATTTTTATATTGGGCGAGATAGTGGCCCTTACTTACCGGAAGCCCGGTTGTCACCAATTTCCGGTATCCGCCTTTGTTGAATTCTGCGATCGCACTTTCGACTGCATAATCCGGCAACCAGCCTTCCACAACCAGTATATCTGCTTTAATCGGCGCATTTACCGCCAAAAATGGATGAATATTTGTGATAATTAAGACCATTGTAATGATTAAACCTGCGATCGCAATTACCCAACCTTCCCAGGTAATTGCCCACATTTCTCGGCGGCGGATCAGACGAATTCTCATTTTATAGCAGAAGGAAGAAGGAAGAAGGAAGAAGGAAGAAGCAACAATACCAATGGTTTCAGGAAGAGGGAAATAGTGAGACAGTGAGAAAGTTATAAAATTGCCTTATGCCCTATTCCCTATGCCCTATTCCCTATGCCCTATTCCCCATTCCCAAATTATTTGTGTTTGAGATACTCAAAAACGCTCTTATCGCCGATATCCTGGGGGATAGGTTGAAAAAACTTGCGGACAGCAAAAATGATGAACAATATCGCCCAAAGTCCCAGCAGCAACTGTTCATTTTCCGGTGTCAAGAAGCCAAAAATATGTCCTAAAAGTAATAGCGGAACTCCCGGAGTCAAAAACTTAGTTTCTAGGCGGTTAAAGCAGAAAGCTTCTTTAAAAAAGATGCCATTCAAGGCAGCAAAAGTAAAGCCAATTCCCCACAAAGTCGCTGGATGTTCGTACACCGCCAAAGCCAAAGGTTCGCTACTTTGTAAAGCGACAAACAGTGCTGCCGCGCCGCCGATCGCCCAAAACATCTGTAACGTGCGATGCAGCGCAATCATGTAAATGTGAATAGTTGCCAAACTAACGCCTAAAGCTATCCAGAAACACGCAAAAACAGGCGTTACAGCTTGAATTGCCATTGGGTTGTCGCCCTGTTGCAACACCAGAGTAGCACCCACCGCCAAACACAGCGCCGCCACCCCCAATCCGGCGCGGTAGATCAACACTCCAGTGCGATCGCTTTCGGTAATCGTAAACTCGCCGAATTGCCCTTGATAGACTGCCGATTCATCAGGCGATTTCAGTAATTGCATCACAGCTTCCTCCTATTTGTCAGACACGAATGTACTTCTACCAAGATATACTTTATTGATAAACCGATACAGCGAGACCGAGCGATGCCCAAATTTAACAAACCTAAAGTTAACCAGCCTAAAGTTAACAAGTCTCAAGTTGACGATCGCCCAAATCAAAGCAAATCCCTTCCTTCAGAATCCGAACTTCCTTTAGTTCAGCTTGATGAAACCATTGTAGCAGGTAGAAGACCGAAACCGCTAAACGACTTGCAGCGCTTGCTTGCTGAATTACCAGAATTAGGAGGCACCTTCAAGCCAGAAATCTTCGCCGATCTCGATGAAAACAACCCATTTAATGGCGGTCAATTTGAAAGTAAGATTAGAAGAATCCTGGGAAACAAAAAAATCAATGCCGATCTTAAAAATACAATCAAATATTTAGACTACCTCAAGCAAAATTTTCAAGTTCCGTGCCATGTTACTGGCATAGAAGAGTTTGAATGGGAAGAAGAGTATCTTATGGGTTTTGGCACTAAAAAAGAATATGCAAGGCTCAAAAAAACTCAACCTTCTTATACTGATAAATTCACAATTCATCGGTTGGAAGATTTTTCTATTCAGGAAGACGGCATATTTGTGGAAGTTCAGCGCGTCGGCGATCGCAAAAAGTTTATGTTGCGTTTAGCAGAGTTAGAATCAGTTGATGATATCCCCCCAAACAATCATTTATTACATGATTATGCCGTGTGGTGGATTAATTATTAAGGAAGAGGGAGATTGGGAGATTGGAAGAGGGGGAAAAATCTTCCTTCTCCCCTCTTCCCTCTTCCCTCTGAAAACTGTCAACTGTCAACTGTCAACTGTCAACTCTTCCTTCTTCCCTCTTCCCTCTGAAAACTGTCAACTGTCAACTGTCAACTGTCAACTGTCAACTCTTCCTTCTTAATTAGATTGAAGTAGCAAAGTGCGATCGCTCGACTTTTGCCAAAGCTTCAACTAAACTGCGAACAGCAGCAATCATCGCCACTTCGCTGTTAAGTTGGCTGACAGCAGAACCGACGCCAACACCCGCAGCGCCAGCGCCAATAGCCAGCGGTGCAGTGACGCTGGAGATGCCCGAAGCGCAGAGTACGGGGACTTGTACGGCGCGGGAAATTTCAAAGGCTGCGGCCAAAGTAGGCGCTGCTTTTTCAATCAATCCCAAAGTTCCGGCGTGAATTGGTTGGGCGCTAGTACCGCCTTCGGTTTGGATGATGTTAGCGCCAGCTTTGACTAATTCGGTTGCTAACTGTACTTGTTTGTCCAGTGTCAAAATGTGGGGAACTGTTACAGAAAGAGTGATGTTCCCAAATAGCGATCGCGTTTGGCGAGTCAACTCCAAAACTTCCTCAGCTTCAAAGCGGCGCCCTACGGCGTAGAAAGCATCAAAGTTGCCAATTTCAATCAAATCAGCGCCAGCTTCTACCGCAGCTACAAACTTTTCTGGTTCCACAGCCGACACACAAATTGGCAAATTTGTCAACTGTTTTGCCATCAATACCAAATCGCGATCGCAAGCAATATCGACAAAGGAAGCGCCACCGAGATCCGCTGCTTTGACAACAGCCGCAACGTTAGCCGCATCAAAATTATTTAAACCGCTGATAATTTTCAGGGCGCGGCCTTGCTCAAATGCGCGCTGCAATTTAGGAGTTACACTCATAGTTAGCCTTCCAACTCAGAAAATTTGTTAGACTCATTTTGACACGAATTAGAACTATTTTTGATTTTTAATTCTTAATTTTTATAGGACTGATACCAATTTTTTATGAGGGTGCATAGAATCTGATCCCCCCTAACCCCCCTGGTGGGAGGGGGGGACAAGAGTTACTCAAAGTCCCCCTTCTTAAGGGGGATTTAGGGGGATCGGGATATGTGCAACGACCCATTAAATTGGTATGACGCACTCCTTGTTTAGAAACCGGGTTTTTTTACGAAAAGACGGATTTTAGACCGCAGATTAGGTAAAAAACCCGGTTTCTGGGTGCCGATGCGTAAGTTTTGTTTTAATTATTTCCCGGCTGTCGAAACTTGTGCACATCTTTGATAACTTGTACCCAGCCGTCAGAGAGAGATTCCAAAATACGATCGCCCTTTTCCTTCGTCGCCACCGTCGCATCGCCCAACACACCGCTATCAGTCAACTCTCGCGTCAGCCAAACAAAAGGCAAGCTACCTTCCATACTCAGCAAACTGTCAGCAGGCAAATCCCTCGGATACTCGCAAACTGCTCGCTCCATTTTCACCTGTTCGGGCAAAATTGACAACATCAAACTCGTTTCGGCATCTCCCGCGTGAATTCCCAATTCTAACTCTTTCGCCGTGAGTAATTGGGCCGCCACATTCGGCACCCGCCAAACAAACAGCGGAAACACTGAAAAATCCTGATATTTCTGATGAATATCCCGCACTGCAATTTCCATTACCTGCGGCTGTCCGCCGTGGGCATTCATCAATACTAATTTCCGAAATCCTGCCCGGTAAATACTGTCAGCAATTTCGCCAATTGCGGCTAAAAGTGTCTGAGCGCCGATCATAGAAGAACGTTTGAGCGTCGCCATCAAAGGCTCGGGCATAGCAAGCTGGGATCTAGACGTGCGAACAAATCGAGTAATTTGGTCGGCGAACCATTTCAGGATTTTCGGCTGCGAACCGACACCGGGCGGCGAAACTACGATCGCAGTGTGGAAAAAGTTCGTGCATCCAGACGACTTAAAACAAGTCTTGCAGGCAGTCAAAACGGCTCGGGAAACGCGATCGCTCTACTCGATCGACTACCGAATCGTGCGCGCAGACACGGCCAAAATCCGCTGGTTGAGCGTGTTAGGGACTCGCGGACAAATAAAATACCAGTCAAAATGGGATAATCGTGATATCCCATTTTGGTAAAGTTTCAGAACGTTGCCATGAGGGCAAATACTGTTTTAACTCATGAGGTAAGACTTTTACGCCTTTCTCATAAGTTGTCTCAATTAAGTTTACAATGGGATTAATTCCTTTCCATGTCATGCTAGATGCCCAGTGTACGGCAGTTTCAACTGAATCTAAAATAGCACCATTCCAATAGTGTTCAAGTGCCGCCCAGCAGCGTTCAATTGAGTTATACTTACTATGATATGGTGGATAGTAAATTAGTCGGATTCTTAAGCCAATTGCCTGAGATAACTCGATGATGCGTTTGATGAATTGTGTGCGATTGCTTCTGATTGCCGGACCACCATCAAGGTCAATCACTAATTCTTCGAGTTCGGTGTAATCAGATTGATTATTGTGCCACCAATCTGTTAGACAATCAACAATAAAATCTGTAGTTTCAGCGGACTGTCCCATATAAATCGATAGTTGATCACTTTGAGTGTTAAGAATGCCAAAGGGGACTAATACAGCTTGCCACTCGGTATCATGATCGTCAGCCGATTTCGGTTCGATGGTTCTGGCTTTACCTCCCCGTGACAGGTTGCCAATTTTTACTTTCGCTTTGGTATCAATTGATATTCGCAGAGACTTGACATCTAGATTGGAGGCTTGATTCTCCTTCAATACATTCTCAAAAATCGCATCAGTTTCGGGAATTTTTTTCAAGGGCTTGGTTTTTTGTGTTTTTTTAGGCGATACCCCATTCGATTTAAAATCGCGCCAATTGTCTGACGAGAAGGTAATTGCTCACTGTCGTAGTTCTTCTGACTCACTAATGCCGCTCGTACCGCCATGGCCGTGATCCGGGCATACAAAAATGTCGATTGAAACTTGGGGTCTGCCTGGGACTCTGGATCTACTAAAGAACGAATATCGGCTTCTAAGTTGGGCAGCAAAATTTCACTTTTATGTCGCCCTCGTGCCCGGTAATTATCCACACAAATCAACCCGGTTTGTCGTTCATGTAAGCCTAGTTGAACACTGTCTCGGTTCCACCCCATAAATGTTTCTACTTTGCGGGCCCAACCATTAAAGTAGTCTTCAGCCACTTTTGCCATAAAGTCTCGACGGCGATAGCCTGTCAGTTTTTTTGCCGCATCTTTGAATGTTAATTTCACTGGCTCACTCAAGATCATTTCTAGCATCCCAATTACAGAAGTAACAACCGCTTATGTCAGATTTTTTGTTTCCTACTCTTCTAGGATAACTGGGGTTATATTTAATCGCAAGCCCCTTATATGTTGCTGCGGCAGGTGCGGGCTCTGCCGCCGGAGCAAGGCGGATTGGTTCCCGCGATCGCCCTTACCGCCTATGCTGGAGAAATTGACTACCAGCAAGCCCTGACTGCGGGGTTCCAGCGGCACATTTGTAAGCCTTTAGATCCAGACAAGTTGGTGCAGGCGATGTTGGATGTGTTCGTGGAGCGATCGGGCAAAAACATTTTTTAATTTAAACTATTTTTTGCTGCTAAAAATCTTTATTTAACGAACCGCAAAGGCGCGAAGAACGCGAAGGAAAAAGAAGAAGAAGAAGAAGAAGAAGAAACAAATAAAATAGTTTTGTAGTAAGGACTTTAGTCCTCTCTCGGTCTGAGGAGCGAAAATTAAATAATTTACACATATTTGTGGGATGGGCGTCCCGCCCGTCAAGAAAGGACAAGAATCATAAAATTGTAAGTTATTTAATTCTCATTCCTGAGGACTAAAGTCCTCACCACGAACCAATTGATTGCCGATCGTATCCAATAAAAAAACCTCACAGATGGAGGTTTTTTGATGATTGTTGGCGCTATTCGGACAGGTTAAAACATCCTGTCCCTGCATCATGCCCACAGCCCGTTATACCCTAGTATTAGCGGTAATCTGTACGAACTGCTGGATCGCGATCGCCAGTTGTAGTGGTATAGCGGACATTTTCTTCGCGTTTGCGGGGCATTAAACCGAGCAAACCGGACAAGCCGAGCAAGCCCAACCATCCCCAATCAAAATCGCGATCGTTCTCAGCACTGTAGACACCAGAGCGAGGAGTAGTAGTGGTAGTGGTAGTATCTCTGCTGTTAGTACCCGGAGTTGTATTTGTCTGAGCCGAAGCAGGCAAGTTAGCTGGCACAATGGCTAGACCAGCAGCGATAATACCTGCACCGATTGCTTTGGATAAGTCAGAACGTTTCATAATTCAAATGCTCTCTGTTGGCAAAAATCTTTAACTATCATCACTATATCGATCGCCTTTCAAAGTTAAATCCACCTGTAGCAGTAAAGATTGATTAACTCCAGCTATTACTACAGATTGATATCAAATTTTTAGTGGTCATACGAAATTAAACATAGCTCGCAAAGCCCAAAACGTCACTTCGAGGGGTGTATCTCATATCGTTTCCGGCCGCATCGGTATTGTTCAAACAGTCAACCGTCAACCGTCAACCGTCAACCGTCAACCGTCAACCGTCAACCGTCAAAAATCATACAGACAATGTACTGTTGACAAAAAAAGGTAAACTCAGATATTGCACAGACAACAAAAGCTCGATCGACGGAGATTAAAACAAATTGGGAATAGAGCTACGCAGCTACGTATTTCTAGACAACTTGCAGCCACAGCACGCAGCATACATAGGCACTGTCGCCGCCGGATTCTTGCCACTGCCGGGGGATGCGTCGCTGTGGATAGAAATCTCCCCTGGCATCGAAATTAACCGAATTACCGATGTCGCCCTCAAATCAGCCTCCGTGCGCCCTGGAGTGCAGATAGTCGAGCGCCTGTACGGCTTGCTGGAAGTACACTCGGGCCAGCAGGGCGAAACCAGGGCCGCAGGCAAAGCAATTCTAGAATTCATCGGAGTCCGTAGAGAAGAATGTATCAAACCGCGAGTCATTTCCAGTCAAATTATTCGCAACATCGACCCCCACCAAACCCAATTAATCAACCGCAGCAGGCGCGGACAGTTGCTGCTGGCGGGACAAACGCTTTACGTCTTAGAAGTAGAACCGGCCGCCTATGCAGCGCTGGCAGCCAATGAAGCAGAAAAAGGTGCATCTATTAACATCTTAGAAGTTCAGGCTGTCGGTAGTTTCGGACGGCTTTACCTCGGCGGAGCAGAACGAGATATTATAGCAGGTTCCCAGGCAGCAATTGCGGCGGTGGAAAGCGTATCTGGTCGCGAAAATCCAGCAATTTTTGGTCGCAAGGAATAGGGGTTATAGGAGATGCAATTATGGCAAATACACAGCATTTAGCGCTGCTAAAAAAAGGTGCAGTTACTTGGATTGAATGGAGAAATCTCAACCCAAACCTCGAACCGGATCTGAGCGAAGCTAACCTCGCTGAAGCAAATTTTAGAGGTGCGTATCTTGGGCGGTGTAACCTTTTTAAAACAGACTTGTTTAAGGCTAAATTAATTACAGCAAACCTTGCTGAATCTAATCTCAGTTTAGCAAATCTTGCTGGAGCACAACTCCTCGATACTAAATTAGTTAAAGCTAATTTAACGGGAGCAAATCTCCGAGCGGCCGACCTCCGGGGGGCAGATTTGAGCGGGGCTAATTTAATTGGGGCGGACATCAGTGGTGCGATTCTCCAACAAACCGATTTAGGAGATGCGAATTTAATCGGGGCGGCAATGTTTCGAGTTAATGCGATCGGCGCGAACCTCAATCATGCTAATCTCAGTCAAGCCAATCTCAATCAAGCCGAATTGATTGAAGCACATTTTTACGCAGCCAATTTCTCTAAAGCTAACCTCGGGGAAGCTCACTTCACGGGAGCATATCTTTTTAGGGCAAATCTTAGTTTTGCGGACTTGAGTGCTGCCGATTTCCGCTGGGCAAACCTCGGTAAAGCTGATTTGAGAGGGGCGAATTTGACAGGGGCAAATCTCAGAGGAGCCAATTTGGCTGGAGCTAATCTCGACGGTGCTCATTTGCAAGGGACAATCATGCCTGACGGCAGCATTGTTTCATCATAAGTTTGTAGTTTCTCAAGTAGGGACACGGCACTGCCCATTAGTGTCAACTTAAGGTTAAATGTATTACCAGTCTACTGTCTAACGATTAGGCCCAGATCCCCCCTAGCCCCCCTTAAGAAGGGGGGGACAAGAATCCGATCAAAGTCCCCCTTCTTAAGGGGGATTTAGGGGGATCTGGACTATGGTAAAAACGACATTTATCAAGGCTTTCAGGCTTAAGTTGACACGCTTTGGGCACGCTTGAGTGTCCTGATTGCGGGTAATATGAATTGCGATGCAACCGGAATTCAGATAATTAAAGTTTGTAGTGAGGACTTCAGTCCTTCCTCTGAGTTGAAGTCAATCAGGACTAAAGTCCTTACTACAAACAATTGTTATACCGAACTGGGAGTTAATTTCCACGAGCCGGTGATACATTGTACAGTCCTCTAACCGGGCCTGGTACTGCCTCCGACTCTTGCTGCTGCCGCGGTACAAACGGTTCTTGGACTCGGCTCCCAGGAGCGAAACAGCCGCTCGGTTGAGGTGCTACCTGGCAGGCTGCGGGCAAGGCCATAACTGAGGCATCAAAGGGATTGGTGGCATCGGGAACGCGAAGAATAGGGTCGCTGGAAACCTGCCGCTGCATTACTCGTCGGTAGAGGCCGCTGACGCGACTGGCATCGCGCTCGATTTCTTTTTCGGGAAAGGCAACTACGCCGCTGGGGGAACCAATTCCTAGATAGTCGCCCATGTAACCTTGCAAGCTGACGTTGTGATAAAAGTCTCCTGAAGCTTCAAAGAATTGTCGGTTGAAGTTGTCACCAACGGGGCTAAATCGGGCTGTATCTGCTTGAGCAGGTTTGACGGATGCCAGTGCGGCAGAGGCGACAGCGAGAATCAACGCACTGCTGAGGCTTTTTAACTTTTGACTCATAAATTTCAGCTTCTAGATTAATTACGGTTCCAATATAGACTGATTATCGGCGGATTATTTGCGTTTTCTACAAGGTGTTAAGTTATGGATGCTGCTGATTTAAAGGTGTTGCGCGATCGACTTTTGGATTTATTGTGCGAGTTTGCGTACCGCGAGGGCGACTTTGTGCTGTCTTCGGGGCAGAAAAGTTCTTATTATATCAACTGCAAACCGGTGACTTTGCACGCTGAAGGTGCTTTGGCGACGGGGCGCGTACTCTTCTCGATGCTGCCACCTCAAGTGCAGGCTGTGGGCGGTTTGACGTTGGGTGCTGACCCGATTGTAACTGCTGTGAGTGTGGTTTCGGCTCTGGAAGGTCGATCGATTCCGGCGCTAATTGTCCGCAAAGAGACGAAGGGACACGGGACAATGGCGTATATTGAGGGGCCTGTGTTGCCCGAAGGGACGAATGTGGCGGTGTTGGAAGATGTCGTAACGACGGGTAAGTCGGCGATGCAGGCGGTGGAGAGGCTGCGGGGTGCTGGCTATAAAGTCGATCGCGTGTTGTCGCTGATCGATCGAGAGCAAGGTGGAGCTCAATTATATCGCGAGCAGGGATTGGATTTTCAGGCTGTTTTTACGATCGCCGATCTCAAAGAATGGATTAGTAGCAAGCAATAGGTAAAAGTGCGATCGCCAATCTCCTAGCCTAAAAAATCGCGTCAACTGCCGCCGAACATTTAATAGCGAGAACGGCGGGCGATCGCATCAAATTCACAGCACTCATTACCACAGACAACCAAAAATGTCAACTCACAATTACAGAAGAACAGTTGAAGAAATCCGTGAGTTAGCTTCGATGTTTTGGCCTTCCGACTTATCTCAAAAGGAAGCATAACTCAGTGTTATACCAAAATTGATAGAAACTCAAGATCAATTTATTGCTATTCTTAGCGTCACTGTTTCAGAGTTAAGCGGATTATTTCAAATAGTAAACTCTTCAACACTTTCAGGAAATATGTTCCTGAAGGATTTAATTGTACTGGCGGACTTTGGGGGAGAAATGATAAAAAGATATCCGCTCAATAAATAGGGGTAACAGCAAAAAAGAAGGTTCACAATCTAGGCACAGCATGGTAAAATAGTATCCGCTCAATAAATCGGGGGAAATCACTTAATGATGAGACTCAAACATCGCAAAATCGTTTCCAACACGGTACTCTACCCCGATTTATTGAGCGGATACCTAAAATCGCCATGCAAAAAATCCGTTTCATTGACTTATTCTCAGGAATAGGCGGCATGAGATTAGCCTTTGAAGCCGCCGCACATTCCTTGAATCTGGAAACAGAATGCGTATTAAGTAGCGAAATCAATCCCGATGCTCAATTAGTCTACCAGACCAATTTTGGCGACACACCTTCAGGCGACATCCGACTAATTGACCAACTTCCAGAACATGATATTTTACTGGCAGGATTTCCTTGCCAATCCTTCTCCTACGCAGGCAAAAAAGCAGGTTTCGGTGATACACGAGGCACCCTGTTCTTTGAAATAATGAGGCTAATCGATACCGCTCAACCTCAAGCATTTATTTTTGAGAACGTCCGGGGACTTGTGAGCCACGACGGTGGCAGAACCCTCGAAACAATTAAACACGAAATTACCAGTAGAGGTTACAGCTTCGATTACTTTATACTCAACAGCTCCAACTTTAGTTTACCCCAAAACCGCGTCCGAGTTTACCTAGTAGGAATTTTAAATGCTTCGCCCCAATTTGGGTTAATTTCCGACTTAGGCCCAAAAGATTCCCATTCCTGCAACCATCAACAGTTATCCTTATTTTCCCCGTTGAGTAAACCCGTCGCAGTTGCAGATATTTTGGAAGACAATCCAGACCAAAAATATGATTGCTCGCCAGAATTTGTCAAGGCATTGAAACCAATCGTTAACAATGATTTAAATCGCTTGCACGGAATCCGATTAATCGACTATCGTGGCGGCAATTCGATTCATTCTTGGGAATTGGGTTTGCGAGGCCAGTGCAGTTTAGATGAAATTGAGTTGATGAATCGTTTTATATTGAAAAGGCGCAATAAAGAATTTGGACATCACCAAGATGGGAAGCTTTTAACTAAAGAACAAATAGCTACTTTTTTTGCTCATCCCAATCTCGATCGCATTCTGGATTTACTGGTTGCCAAGAAGTACCTACAGCGCAACAATGATTTGTATAAACCTGTATCGGGTAACTTTTCCTTTGAAGTCTATAAATTTCTAGATCTGCAGAAGATTTCTGTAACACTTGTTGCCAGCGATGCAAATAAATTAGGTGTTTATCACAACCATAGAGTCCGGCGAATTACTCCCCGCGAAGCCGCACGGTTACAAGGTTTTTCCGATAGTTTTGTACTGCATTTCAATGATGATAAAGCTTACTATCAACTGGGCAATAGCGTCAGTATTAATGTGGTAAAAGCTGTGGCGAAAGAAGTTATGCAGAATATTTTGTCCTCTACCAAACAAAAAGTTAGTGCCTTTTGAATTGGGAAGGGTGGGCGAATTTATCCGCCCGCCCTAGCAATATAGTTAGCTTAGCGCTACAGGTTCCTTAGCAAGAAATTTCTCCAACTCAGTCAAAGCATCGGCATCAACCTTAGTCTGCATCGGACAGAACTTAGGCCCGCACATCGAACAGAATTCAGCAGTTTTATAGATATCTGCTGGCAAAGTTTCGTCGTGATATTCCTTTGCTCTTTCAGGATCGAGCGATAGCTCAAATTGACGGTTCCAATCAAAATTGTAACGCGCCTTCGAGAGTTCGTCGTCTCTGTCTCGCGCACCTTTACGGCCGCGCGCGATATCCGCAGCGTGAGCCGCAATTTTGTAAGCAATCAGCCCGTTTCTGACATCCTCAGCATTCGGCAATCCCAAGTGTTCCTTAGGAGTCACGTAGCACAGCATAGCAGTACCGTACCAACCAGCCATCGCCGCCCCAATCGCTGAGGTAATGTGGTCATATCCTGGTGCAATATCAGTCACCAACGGCCCCAAAACATAGAAAGGAGCTTCCGAGCATTCCTCCATTTGTTTCTTGACATTAAACTCAATTTGATCCATCGGCACGTGGCCAGGGCCTTCCACCATTACCTGCACATCATGTTCCCAAGCTTTGCGAGTTAATTGTCCCAAAGTTTTGAGTTCAGCTAATTGAGCTTCATCCGACGCATCGTGAGTGCAACCGGGGCGCAAAGAATCTCCCAAACTAAACGAAACATCATATTTCTTGAAGATTTCAATGATGTCGTTAAAGTGAGTGTAGAGAGGATTTTGTTTGTGGTGGTGTAGCATCCACCGCGCCAAAATTCCGCCACCACGAGAGACAATCCCAGTCAGCCGATTTTTGACTAACGGCAAATGCTCAATCAGAATTCCGGCGTGAATTGTTTGATAATCAACACCTTGTTGAGCGTGTTTGTCAATGATGTGCAGGAAGTCATTCGCCGTCAGACTTTCCATATTACCGTGCACGCTTTCTAGAGCTTGGTAAATTGGTACAGTGCCGATAGGAACTGGTGAAGCTTTGATAATCGTAGTACGAATTTCATCCAAATTGCCACCGCCGGTGGACAAGTCCATCACGGTGTCAGCACCGTATTTAACTGCTAGTTTAAGCTTGTCAACTTCTTCTTCCATATTGGAAGAGTTCGGAGATGCACCGATGTTAGCATTGACTTTGCATTTAGACGCAATGCCGATCGCCATTGGTTCCAAATTCGTATGATTGATGTTAGCGGGAATAATCATCCGTCCCCGCGCTACTTCGGCGCGGATCAGTTCTCCTGGGAGATTTTCTCGCTTAGCAACAAAGTCCATTTCCTCAGTAATGACACCTTGACGGGCGTAGTGCATTTGAGATACGTTGCTGTGACCCTGACGCTTAGCGATCCATTCGGTACGCATATCTTAATGTCCTTCATAAACAGCTTCCCTCCGCTGGTATTACCCAGACTCAGGTTCTAAGGGTGTTTTCTCAGCCCGGATCTGCGGGCACCCCTAGCTTTAGGCTTATGATACTAGCACTTACGTTGGGCAAAGATTAAATCTTTATAAAAAATTCCACAAATATATAATTTTTCAAGAATTTTAAGAATTTTTATTAAAAATTAAATATCTTTAATTTTGCAATTTATCAATGGTCGTAAAGCGCAGCTATCCCATAGGTAATCGTCCTTTCCCAATTTATGATATTTCTGTCATAAAAAAAGAGCGATTACCCAGAATTCAACAACTAACAAAAAAATCACAATTCATCGGGATTAATGCCCATTTGGCGCAACTTTTCTGCCAAACGATCTGCCCGAAGTCGTTCTTCGTCAGCGCGAAGGCTTTCTTGTTGAGCGCGAAGGCTTTCTTGTTGAGCGCGAAGGCTTTCTTGTTGAGCACGTTCCTCCCCTATTAATAACAAATTGCCTTCACTATCCCACCAACGCAACCAAGGCAAATTCATCTCATCATATTCCCCTTGCCAGATTCCCAATTCAACTCCAAGCTGTGGAATCGGATAGCGCCCGCGATCGTTCGGACTCAGGCGCTGATAGCGGTTGTCTTCTAAATGATACATTTCTACAGCCGCTTTTTTCACTTCATAAATCCCGTAAAAAGGAATGCGGATCGCCTGTTCGTAAACCCAGAATTTGCCAGGTTTTTGTTCTTGTTGTTCTTCTCTATCTGGATCTGGCGGTGGAGTTCTGTCTCGTTCTTCTGAACCGTTCCCCGACACAAATTCAATTGCAATTAGCGGTGCAACGTATTCTTTCCACAATACATAGGAACGCCTCACCTGACCATTTAAAAGTGGCGGTACATTGGGGACGTAAAACCAATCTGGTGCTTCGGCGCCGCGTTCGGGAGGGTCAGTTAAACGCCAATAAATCCCGCAATCTTGACCGATGCGGTACCGTCCGTCAGGGTGAATTTTTTGCAATACAGGCCGCAGGGAATCGGTGAGAATAATGCTTTGAGGCAGTTCTTGAAAGTTTTTCACAAAAGTACCGTCAGACTCTGGCAGTTCGGTGTGGTCTGGGAGATGGGTGACTCCCAATTCAAATGGTTTAGCAACAGTCATAAAACTTTCGCTGATTTGAGGAGTTAAATTAATTATATAGTAAGTCTAAGGTTTTGGTAATTGGGAGTGGGAATCGAAAATAAGATAAAAGTCAGCCTAACCCAAGATTAAATCAATACTCACTACAAAATCGGGAAAAGCCAGCGGCGAAATTTGTTGTCCGCGTTCAAACTTTTGTATTGAAGTGTAGCCATTTATCGTCGGCTGGCGGTAAACTTCCAAACAGTTTTCCTCAAGATCCCACAGCCATACTTCCTGAATTCCAGAACGCGCATAATTAGGAACTTTGACATCGCGATCGAAATCTACAGTGCTATCTGAAACCTCTACTAAAAGCAACACCTCTGATGGTATTGGATGCGCTGTAGCGTAGTAGTCAGAACGAGGTTGCAGCAAGACAACATCCGGTTGAGGTTCAGTCCTTTCTGTCAACTGAATTGGATCTTGAACACCCAAAATAGCACGTCTTCTCTCCAGATCGGAGAACACAGCGATCAGACGCTTTACACAACTTGCATGACGAGTCCCAATTGCTGCCATTTCGATAATTTCTCCTTCGATCAATTCGACTCTGTTATTTTTATTAAAAACACCTACTTTAATCATCAGGTGATATTCTGGCACTGTAAATAGCCGTCTTTTCATTTCAACAGACATAACTATTCTCCTTTTTTCGCAGTTAGTTTAAGCGGGAGCATCTCTATTTTGCAAAAAGCATTTTTTTTATTATAGTGCGAGCGTCCCCGCTCGCGATTTGTAGCATACGCGAGCGGGGACAGCACTATAAATGCAAAACTGAGATGCTCCCGTTTAAGCTTACTATTTTTTTAACCCAAGATTAAATCAACACTCACTGTCAACTCAGGAAAAGCCAGTGGTGAAACTTGTTGATCGCGTTCAAATTTTTGCACTGAAGTGTAGCCATTTGCGGTGGGATTGCGGTAAACTTCTAAACAGTTTGCTTCCAAATCCCATAACCATACTTCCTGAATGCCCGATCGCGAATAATTTGGTATTTTCACATCGCGGTCATAATTAACGGTACTATCTGCTACCTCTACCAGCAGCAAAACATCCTCGCTATTTGGCAGGGATTCTTCATAAAAATCAGCGCGACGCTGTACTAAGGCAATATCAGGTTGAGGTTCTGAGTTATCATTGAGGCAAATAGGATTTTGCACCCGGATGATAGCACGTGTTCGCACCCGATCGCCAAAAAACTCTGCCAGGCGATCGACACGGGCGGCGTGGCGCCTACCAATTGCTGCCATTTGGATAATTTCTCCTTCGATAAGTTCCACTCGTTCGCGATCGCTAAAAACACCAGCTTCACTCATCAGGTGATATTCTTGCACTGTAAATAGCCGTCTTTGCATTTTCACAGACATAACTATTCTCCTTTTTTAGCATTTGGCATAAGTTTACCATTTTTGCCAAAAATATTCCAATACAGCTCAGTTGCGCTGTACCTTACAACTAACTCTCCGAAGATTCATCGACTTGTGGCTGGTTTTGAGTATCTTTTTCACCGGCTGCAAATCCTTCTGTATCTTGTTTTAATTCTGAGGCAATTGTGCCTCGATCGCGCCAAGCTTCGGCATTTTCTGGCTTGATAGCAATGGCTCGATCGTATGCTGCCATTGCTTCTTCGTAGCGCTTTAATTGCGACAAAGCTGTACCGCAGTGGTGCCAAGCATCGTAGGATTCTGGCTGAATTGCGATCGCCTTTTCGTAAGCTGCGATCGCTTCTTCATGGTGCTGCAATTTTGCCAAAGATTCGCCTTTGCCAAACCAAGCTTCGTAACACTTGGAATTAAGCGTGATTGCTTGGGAGTAAGATGCAATTGCTGCTTCGTGTTGTGATAGTTTGTCGAAAGCTGCGCCTCGGTTGTGCCAAACTTCAAAATCCTGCGGTTTAATGGCAATTGCTTTGTCGTAGGATGCGATCGCCTCTTGATGGAGCTGCATTTTTCCCAGCACGGCGCCTCTATTGTACCAAACTTCGTATTTGTCGGCCCGGATATCGAGAGCCCGATCGTAAGAAGCAACAGAATCAGCGTAGCGGAGCAATCTCCACAGCATATTACCTCGATTGTACCAAGTCTCGTATCTCTTGGGATTGAGTTCAAGAGCGCGATCGTAAGAATCGACTGCGGCGGCGTACTGCTGTACTTTACCCAGCATCGCACCTCGGTTGTGCCATATTTCGCTGTCGGTTGTTTTGATAGCCAGGGCGCGATCGTAACTGGCGATCGCCTCTTCGTAATGCTGCAATTTACCCAACAAAGCTGCTATGCTGTGCCAACAACCGTATTTTCTCGGCTCGCTCGCACTTGCTCGCTCGTAACAGGCGATCGCCTCTTCGCACCTCTGCAATTTTCCCAGCAAATTCGCTTTATTGTACCACGCTTCGTAGTGATCCGGTTTAATTAATATTGCTTGGTCGTAACTGGCGATCGCCTCTTCATGACGCTGCAATCTAATTAACACATTGGCGCGCCAATACCACGCCTCATCCGCATTCTTGTTCGTTAAAATAGCTTTTTCTACGCAGGCTAATGCCTCATTGTAATTGCCCTGAAAATAAAGCTCTTCGACTTGCTTTATACAATCGTCAGCAATCAAATTTTGTCCGTCACTAGCAGGTGCTGTTGCAGAAGTTTGTGCATTATTTAACTGCCGCTGAGGTGCGAGTTTGACAGCTTCTTTGGCAACAATTGCCGGAACCTGGGAAATTTCCTGAACAATTTGAGATTTTTTCTCGTCAACTTCTGTTACCAACACTTGCAGGCGCATGATAAATTGAGATTTGAGAGTCTCAATTTGCTCGACGGAAGATTTGGAAAGTTCAGTTTCTCTAGTTAAAAAATCAAGTGATTGTTTAGCTGCACTCATTTGTGCCTCTAATTCATCCCTCATTTTTTGAGTCAGTTGGCGAGAGTTGAGCAACTCTGATTCCAACACACCAATGCCGTGCAATCTTTGATTGGCGTCAGCAACCAACTGTTTGACTACCAGCCTGCGGATCGCCCAAAAAAAGGCGATTGTCACCGGTGGCAAAATAGTACCCAGAATTAATAAAATATTCAGCAGAGTTATCGTATTATTAAAACCATATCCAGTTTCTGCACTGCCAGTCCGTGGAGAGAAAAAATCGAAAGCGTCGCGAACTTGGGGACTGCTTTTAACCCCAGTTTCGATTAATTTAGCCAGCCATGTTTCTTGTAAAGATTGAGTCAGTTCATCGGTGGCTCTAGCAGCAGGATTTGCCTTGGTTTTAACAGCAGGAGATAATTCAGCACCGGCCGCTGCTACCAGCAAACCAGTCTGCGATTTTACCGCAATTCGTGGGGAAAATTGTTCGTCGGCGATCGTCTCGGGCGCGCTCATTGACTCCGCCGGACGAGAGACGGTATTATTTATGGCATCAACAAAGTTGCTGGCCTGCGGTGTCTCACCAGAGATGGGAGGTGCAGCCGGAGCGGCGTTAGTTTGAGCAGTTACATTCTGGGATGCGAGGGCGGCCAGAGTCAATAGAGCTACATTTGAGACTCGCATAAACGTCAACTCACCTAGGAGAAATTAGTGTTGTTTGTCAGCAGATCGGGCGATCGACCTCATACTCTCAGCAGTGACAATAGCTTTGATGAGGAATTCTGGGTTACTATCTCCAAAATACGGGCTGCGTCTGACTTGTCAGGAAAAGTCCCAATAATACTCGCCACATAACTTGTGTCAAAGAACACTTTCTCGCACCTAATCCGCCTCCAATCATCCTCGGAATCATCGGGGCGGCTTCACCAATCTGCACAATTTGCCTCATATCCGCCTAAACCGCCCCAACTGATCCGATTTGTACCTCTAAACCGCAGCTAAAACTGCTGACTGTTGCTGTTGTACCGTCGCTGCATCTAAATCGGCACCGTAAATTTCGCAGCTATTATTCGGACTTTCAATCAGCTTAATCTTGTGCAACTCAGCGCCCAATTCCCGTATGGGCGATCGCAACAATTGCCCGATCCGAACCGCAATATTCTCCGCCGTTGGCACAACCTTCTCAAAATAAGCAATATCCTTATTTAAAAAAGTGTGATCGAAAGGTTCAACAACATAATCATCAACAGCTTTTTGCAAAGCTCCCAAATCAGCAATCATCCCAGTCCGCGCATCAATTTCCCCTTTAACAGTCACCTCTAAATGATAGTTGTGACCGTGACCGTTAGGACGAGCACATTTGCCATAAATTTCCGAGTTTTCTTCAAAACTTAAATCGGGACGAGCCAACCGATGGGCGGCACTAAAATGAGTGGACAGAGTTAGATAAGCTTCCATGCCATTTCCTAAATATTCAGCCCAAAGTTCCGGGTGTTCAAACAATTGAATTTTGCTCACAGGCAAATGAGGAGCTAGCCGCAGCCAAATTTGCCGTGCTATGTTTTCGGTAGTTGGCAGAGTCTGCCCAAATTCCGGCCATGCTTCGTTAAGGTAAGAAAAATCGAGATCCTTGGTAACTTCCCGCTTGATGACGTGTTTGACATCAGACAGGTTGAGCACCATGCCGTACTCGTCGAGTTCTCCTATCATGGAAACGTAAAGAACGTAATTGTGTCCGTGTCCCGGTGCGCGGGCAGTTGGGCCAAACCGTTCAAAGTTCTCGGCTTCGCTCAACTCCGGCAGCCAGTACCGGTGACTCGCCGAAAACTGTGCCCGACGATTGATGATGCACTGCATAAAAGTCAAGTAAGGTAAGCTTGTTAAGTTCTGTAAAGGACTTACTTCTTAAGGATAAACTAATTTTTGCTGGAATTTTTCGATAATTTTAGGGTGCTGCGAATGAATTTCTACCAATTTTTGAGATATTGGCAACACGTTGCCTCACCAGCCGCTGGGCTTATGGTACGCCACAACACAGATATCACGGGCAGAAAATACCGCTACAAAACCGTTTCTCGCCATCAGTTGCTTTTCCATCAGCTAAGAATCTTTGAGAAAGTGCGATTCCCAACAGGGTAGCTGCGCTTGACGACCTTTTTGCAACACAGCGCACTCCGCAGTTCGGGTTTTTCGCATAAACTCTGCCACAGTCAGGAGTTTGCGGTTCAGTTGCCAGCAAAACTAATCATCCATCACCAATTACTCATTACCAAATCTTAATGAATTGGATTACTGAACAAGCCGATCGCTTTTTTGAAAATTTGTATGGTGCGATCGCAACTCCCCTATTTTATATCGGGGACACTCATCTGTCCATTAGTGCGATCGTCAAACTGATAATATTAGCTATATTAGCCTTCGTTATAGCTCGTCTCATCAGTGAAGGAATCAAACGCAGCCTGCTAGTTAGGATGGGATTGGATCGGGGCAGTCGGGAAGCAATTTCCACCATCATCAGCTACATCTTAGCAACCCTTGGCTGTATATTCGTCATGCAAGGTGCAGGGCTCAATCTCACCTCTCTGACAGTCTTAGCTGGCGTCGTCGGCATTGGTTTCGGCTTCGGCTTGCAAAATCTCGCCAGCAACTTTATCAGCGGTCTGACCCTACTATTTGAGCAGCAAATTCGAGTCGGAGACTTTATTGAGATTGACCATTTATTAGGAACAGTTGAAAATATTTCCATCCGTTCCACAATTATCAAAACAATCGACGGACTATTTGTAATCATACCAAACATCAAGTTTGTCGAAACCAACATTATTAACTGGAGTTATAGAGACCCCAGATGCCGCGTCCACATCCCCGTCGGCGTTGCCTATGGAACTGACCCAGTATTAGTTACAGAAGCACTGTTAGTCGCTGCGAGACTGGAATCGAATATCTTATCACATCCTTCTCCGAAAGTTTGGTTTCGCGGGTTTGGAGATAACGCTTTAGATTTTGAACTTTTAATTTGGATTGACCAGCCACAGAAAAGCGATGAAATTAAAAGTGCGGTCAACTTTTTAATAGATTATGAATTGCGCCACCGCAATATCGAAATCCCATTTCCCCAGCGGGATTTGTGGCTGCGGAACCCGCAAGAGTTAACCAAACATTTTCACAATAATCACAAAGACGATAATTCAAACGGTCAAGTTTACCCCCAGAATGCCAAACATTCAGCCGAACTCAAATCTAATTCCACCGTTTCCGAGCCTAAAAAGCAAGGGGTTAAATCCCCTAATAATTGGACGCTACGAGATTTGTTGCGGCGAGTAACTTATTTTGAACAGTGTACAGATGTAGAACTGCGGCAGTTAATTGAATACGGCTACCGACAACTTTTTCCAACAGGACAGATTGTCTGCAATGAAAATGACCCTGGCGATTCTTTTTATATTATTCTTTCTGGTTCTGTAGAAGTTCTTTCTCAAAAAGCCGATCAGTATATTGCGACGCTTCACGAGGGCGAGTTTTTTGGGGAAATCTCTTTGCTGTTGGGAACTCCGAGAACGGCGACTGTTAAAACTAGCGAAGATGCAATTTTGTTTGTGGTGGAACGCCACGACTTGCAAAAACTTTTAACAGAACAACCGAATTTGGCGGATCAGATTGCTCAAAAATTGTCCGAACGCCAGCAAGCTTTGAGAGATTTGGGATTGTTAGAGGGCGACTCTCTGGAACAAACTCCTTTTATTAAAATCCGGAAGCGAATTCAAGTTCTTTTTGGAATTTGACATTCAGAACTCATTGGGAATTGGGAATTGGGAATTGGGAATTGGGAATTGGGAATTGGGAATTGGGAATTGGGAATTGGGAATGAATTAGAAGTTATTTGTTATTTGTTATTGATAGCCCGCAACAAATAACCAATAACAAATAACCCATAACCAATAACCATAACTTCTTCACTAACTTCTAATTTTCAATTCCTCCTGTGCTTCCCGCCGCAGTCTAGCAGCAATTCTAAACAGTTCTTGACCTGTGTGCAAATGGCGATCGTCATAATTGAGGGTAAATAAATGCAATTCTTCTATGCCATCTCCCACTTGATTGATGCAGTAGTAAAGATGGGCCGCAACTCCGGCTACATTAGATGGATTGGGCATCACCCTCAGAAAGTCATTAGCTTTTGAAAGAAAATCGCGACAGGTTTCGATATAAGCTTGAAACTTTTCGATCAGTTCATCATCGAACGGATCTGCTGACAATTCGTTTATTTCCTTTTTCAGCGGCTTCAAGATGTTGTTGAGTATTCGATTGACTGGTTTGTATACTTTAATCAGCCACTGTTCCATGTGTTCGTCGGCGTCCCGCGCTGCTTGTTGTCGCTGGCGGGTAACGTTTGGCGCGTAGGGTGATTGCTCTTCGCTGGGCTGGGAGATTTGGCGATCGTAAGATTGTCTTTGCTGGGCATCTCCTAATATTTCATAGGCTGCATTGAGGCGGACAATCTCTTCGTGACCGGCTGTCGCACTCTGGCTGTCTGGATGAAATATTTTGACTAAACGGCGGTATGCTTGTTTAATCTCGGCTTGGGTTGCGGTTGGGCTAATTTTTAGGGTTTTGTAGTGATTGGTAACAGAAGACACGCTATTATTTCCTTGAAATCTGGATAATCTGCGAAAAAGTGCTTGACAAAAATATCATTATTTGCTAATATACCAAGTATTTATACGATATAAATGCCAGCAATTTCAGGTAAAAAACATCTGCTTTTAGAGTATCATAAATATATTAAAAAAGAATCTTAAAAAAAACATTCATACTTTTGAAATGGCAAGCGGATTAACATTGGCGACTTACTACAGCAGAAGTCAGCAGGCTTGAGTTCAATATGTCGCAAGCCCAAAATTCATCTTAGTAAAGGAATCTCAAGAAGCGGAATGGGATTCAATTTAAGCTGATACTAATGGCAGCATAAATAGAGCTATAAAAGTAATTCCTGACTTCATGAAGGGAATAGAGGGATTGCAGTTTATTCCTGTATTTTTAGGAATGTGCACTAAAATTACCAACGTAGATGTCTAACATTGACTACTTTTGGGTAGCCTTGTCTGGGTTTTTACGAGCGGTTTGTACAATGCGAGAATATCGTAACCGTCAGGGCGATTGCTCGATCGCGATCGACAATAGACTTGAATTGCAAAAATCGGAAAACACCCTGAAATTATCTGCGTTGCATCGTCGGTTGCATCTGTCTGACATCTGCGCTTGAAGGATCGATCGAAGACTTATGCAATCTTGTCTAATAATCTATCGCAATTTTTTCATCTCAAAAGCCAAGCAGGGCGTACATTCTACGCCCTGCCCTCAGTTTCTGCAACTCGCGCCGGAGGCTAGTTTAGTTGACAGCCACCGCCAGATTCAGTTCTGGATCCTGGAACAAGGGAGTGCTGAGATAGCGCTCGCCGAAGCTAGGCTGAATCATCACAATCAATTTACCTGCATTTTCAGGACGCTTGCCGACTTTCAAAGCTGCACACAGTGCCGCACCGCTGGAAATACCGGACAAAAGTCCTTCTTCTCTGGCTAAGCGACGCCCGTAGGCGATCGCCTCGTCATCGGTAACAATGATCACTTCGTCGATCGCATTTACATTCAGCACTGGCGGCACAAAACCTGCACCGATACCTTGAATTTTATGAGGCCCGGGCTTTCCGCCCGACAGTACCTGACTGTTTGCTGGTTCAACGGCGATCGCCTTAAACTCGGGTTTCCGGGACTTAATCACCTCTGCAACACCAGTAATCGTGCCGCCAGTGCCGACTCCAGAAATCAGGAAATCCACCTCGCCGTCGGTATCTGCCCAAATTTCCTCAGCCGTTGTCGAACGGTGAATGTCCGGGTTGGCTGGATTCCGAAACTGCTGCAACATATACGCATTCGGAGTTTTGTCTACAATCTCTTGAGCGCGCCGAATGCAGCCACTCATGCCTTCAATGCCGGGAGTCAATTCTAGTTGAGCTCCGTAAGCTCGTAACATCGATCGACGTTCCGTGCTCATCGTATCCGGCATGGTCAAAATCAACTGGTAGCCCTTTGCGGCCGCCACCATTGCTAGAGCAATTCCGGTATTGCCAGATGTCGGTTCTACTAAAACCGTTTTCCCGGGAGTAATCAGCCCTTCTGCCTCGGCTTGATTCACCATATTGACACCAATCCGGTCTTTTACTGATGCTGCCGGATTCATGCCTTCGAGTTTGACTACAATCCGAGCCAAGCAGCCTTCGGCTTGGGGAATGCGGTTGAGTTGCACCAGGGGTGTGTGCCCCACCAATTCTGTAATGTCGCCAGCAATACGCATAATCTTTGTCTGCTTGTTGTTGAAAGTAAATGTTAATTCCTAGTTGGCAATATTAAGCTATTGCGTATTGAGATTTAACTTTTAGGGCTGGCTCTCTCGCCTACCGCACTGATTGTTTGAAAAAACAGGATTTTGAAAATTAGACGCGCGTCGGCTTAACTAGATGTAATACATAATATTGAGCTGCCGTCTGCCATTGCGTTTTTCGCACAGATCTTGTAGCGTATATTTTTGCAACACCGAGTTGGCGATCGATCGCGCTTCTTGCCAAACTTCCCAAATCACAGCACTTTCTACAGTTTGAGCAGGCGAGTCTTTTTCAGAGCGATCGAAGTCTGAGCCTTCGAGACAGTTGATAATTTCGAGCAGTGTAATTTTCCACGGTTCCCGCGCCAAGATATAACCACCCTTAGCTCCTCGCTGGCTGCGAATCAGCCCGCAGCGTCTCATGGTAGCGAGCAACTGTTCTAAATATCGATCGGGAATATTTTGCTGAGCAGCTATCTGGCGAATTTGCAGGGGTTCGCCCTCATCGTAGCAATCGGCCAGCTCCAGCAAAGCTAAGATTGCGTATTCGCTTTTACAGGAGAGTTCTACCATAGTTGCACTTGAAAGTACCAGAATTCTCAACTCCGAAGTCAGATTTTAGAATCATTCTCAATTTTGAGTTCCAAATTCTCACTCCTCACCTTTGATTATACTCCGGTTCTCCACTAGAGTTTACTGACTTCCATCAATTCCTTGCAAAAAAGGCTCGCAGGGCGATCGTATGTATCGCTCATTAATCCACAGTCCGATCCTCGTGGTGGCTTCCGTCAAGCACTCTCATCTAAAGTAGAAAAATCAAGTAATGATGGAACATCAAAGCAGGGAAGTTCAACTTGCAAATACTTATCTCCACACAGATTCTCTGGCTTACCATCTCTATACATAATTCTAGAGGCGATTGTTTGCAAAGCTTTCAGCGTCAACGCTCGATCGATTACCCCAGATAGCATCGTTGCTTCATAACAATGTTCCATATATTCTTCGGGAATCTGCTCGTATGGTGGGGGCGGGGCGACGCGCTTCAAAGCGTCTTTAATCTCGGTTCTGCGATCGAGATTTACCAGGGAAGCAATAAGAGGCAATATCGGCACTAAGACGGCGGGTGGAGGAATTTTTCTGTGATACTTACGGGAATTTGGTGAAAAATAGGCAATCCGAAGAGTTATTCCCCACTCTCTCATCGCTCTTTCGGCTTCAGGACAGAAAAAGTGAAACCTGACCCATTTCTCTAAATCAAGTACCACATTCCGTCCCATCTGCTGTGCCAGCAGCGGTAAAGCCTTGGTCACTATCTGCCGTACAAGCTCGCCTCGCTCCCCATGTGTGCCTGTCCAATCCCTCATACGATAGCGAGTCTCATGCTCAATAAAAGCCTGGGTATAAATTGACTCCCAGATAGATGGTTGCTCTAATAGAGCATTTGGCAATCCTAACAGCGGTAGGAAAGGAGCAGCCCACGGTAAAGTGGGTAAAGACAAAGCTTCCAAATACTCCGAGCTTTCAGTGTCTTTCCAAGAAAAATCAAGTTCCAAACAGTTTAGTTTTGTCATAAATGATCGTGTCTATCAAGGCTTAGAACGTAACTCTAACCCCAGAAGCCTTGCAATTATTTCTAATGTAACCAGAGCAGCTCCTGCTACCCCTGCTCCTACCCATAAAACACTGTATTAAGCTGACAATTTAGATGTAGAACAGCTTATCACTCATTAATCCAAAGTCTGATCCTCGTGGTGGCTTCCGTCAAGCACTCTCATCTAAAGCAGAAAAGTCAAGTAATGATGGAACATCAAAGCAAGGTAGTTCAACTTGCAAATACTTATCTCCACACAGATTCTCTGGTTTACCATATCTACTCATAGTCCGAGCTTGAATCTCCGCCCACATCGCCACTTCTGAACGTTCCGTGTCGTTGAGTTTAGAGGCAATTGTTTGCAAAGCTTTCAGCGTCAGCGATCGATCGATTACCTGAGATAGCATTAACTCTTCATAACAATGCTCCATATATTCGTAGGGGATCTGCTCGTATGGGGGGGGCGGAGCGACACGCTTCAAAGCGTCCTTAATCTCGGTTCTGCGAGCCAAAGCTACCAGTTCAGAAATCTCTGGTAATATTGGCTCTAAGACGGCGGGTGGAGGAACTTTTCGAGGATAACGACGGGACTTTGGCGAAATATAGGCATACCTAAGAGTAATTTGCCACTCTGTCATCGCTCTTTCGGCTTCAGGACAGCATTCGTGAAACCTGACCCATTTCTCTAAATCAATTGCCACATTCCGTCCCATCTGCTGTGCTAGCAGCGACAACGCCTTCGTGACTATCTGCCGTCTCAGTTCGCCCCGCTCCCCGTCTGGACTTCCTGTCCAATCTCTCAGACGATAGTCAGTCTCATACTCAATAAAAGCCTGGGTATAAATTGACTCCCAGATAGA
>NZ_JAEQCB010000271.1:0-4251 GCF_020738785.1 Microcoleus sp. PH2017_05_CCC_O_A
GAAAAGCAATCCCAAATGCCTTCAGCAATGGGATAGAGAGCTGCGTAGCTCAGCCGAGGCGGGTTAATCCGCTCGAAGTGAAAGCGAAAGGGGAGGGACCGGGTGCCTCCCGTGTCATGTAATAGATGACTATACTTTTACCAGCTATTACCCCCAATAGCCGATAAAAAAATGCAGGCTTGGATACGAAGCCGTCACCTAATTTTTTTAGGTCAATTTTTGATTTTTGAAACTTTAGACTACCCAGCCGTTGAGAGATTTGAGCAATGTATCATCAGTCTAGGAGGATGCTTAATTTCTGTGGAACCGCTCAAACGAGTTTGGATGGGAAATCACCGACAAGTGATGCTCTATCAAGGGAAAGGGAGTTTGCATACACCTCATCATGAACTGCGACAATATTGGTTCAAATACGGAAGTTTTCAGACGAGATTTGATGAGAGAGTTTAAAGAAACGAGGTTCACGGTCAAAAAAAGATTTCGGTGTTAAGATAATTTTGGTAAGTTGCACAAAGTGAACCCTGTTGTTTAAAGTAAGGAAAAGTCCTGCTCTGTTGCGGTTATGGATATTCACGAAATTGAAGCGTTTCTAGATAATTCTGATTTTCAATATCGACTCAAGGCGATCGCAGCTCTGAAAGATTATACACCAGAGATTGCCGTTCCTTTGCTAAAAGCTCGGCTCAACGACCCAGAATTTTTAGTCCGTACCTTTGTCAGCAGGGGATTTGGACAACAGCAAACCGCCGAATCTTTCGCCGCCTTGCTGCAAATCATGAAACTTGATAACACTCCCAATGTGCGCGCCGAAGCGGCAAATTCCCTGTCGCTCTTCGGTAGGTGCGCTGCGTCTCATTTAGTGCTGACTTTTATTCAGGATGACCACTGGCTGGTGCGTCGCAGCATTTTGGGGGCGCTGGTAGATATGGAGTGCTACAACGAACTGTTTGAGGTGTGCGTGGAAGCTTTGGCGGGGGAAGATATGACCACCCAGGAAGCGGCTGTGGACGCGCTCGGTGCTTTAGCTGGAAGCAGTCAGGAAGCAGCGGCATTGGCTCGGTTGTTGGCGCTGGCTAGTTCTGAGTATGAAGGGATTCGCCAGCACACTGCATCTGCTTTGAAGCATTTTGATGATCCAGAAGCGAAGCAGGTGTTGAGTCAACTGCGGCAAGACTCCCATCATCGAGTGGTTGGTGCGGCTTTAGAAAATTTGCTCGATCGCAATTAAGAATATTTTATCAAGTTCTAGAGGCAGAAACCGGGTTTTTTCGGGAAATATGGCCTGAAGTGCGAGGAATGTGGGCGAACGAACCCGGTTTCTTAAATGCCTGTGGTTAATTCCTGCGATTGTTAAGCGGTCAAACTTGACTGAACTGTTTTAAGCCAGCGATTAAATTGTCAAAAGCAAGACCAGATAAATGCTGTTCCTCAGAACTAAATTGCTGTAAACTGACTATTTTTAATTGTTGTAATCCACAGAGCATCGCCGCCACGGGAACTCGCAATTCTTGATAAAGTAGTTCCATGTTTTCTAGTCCTGCTTGACTGGTAAATTCCGGGTTTTTCCCTGCTATGCTATAGGAGACGGAGCGCAAGAAATGCCAAAAATCTCGCCAACAAGCTTCGGCGCGTTCAGCAGGATAGAGGTCATTGTCTGGTTCGGTGATATTTGGAAAGTCGGCTAACACCTTTTCCCTGGCATTCGATACAAGATTAGGAGCTTGCTCTCGCAGCAATCTTGCTTGTTCTAACATTGAAGAGGTATCGGGAACCAGATTTTTGATGATTTCTAAATCTTCATCTGTGAGATATCGACTTTCATCGTCAGCCTTTTGAAAAATGGCAATTACTTCATCTGGATAGATATTTTTCCAAGTAGCAAAGCTGACAATTCTCGCTTTGGGAATTAATTGTTTTGCTCTTTCACTTAATTGCATAGCTATTAAAATTGTCCGGAGGGAATTGAGTACAATTCAAGTTATAGACTAGAATTATGAGAAAATTGATTAAGATTTGTTACATTTGAGAGAATCAAAGATGAGAGTGTGGTAAAAGTCTTCATTAGATTAAGTGCGATCGCACGTTTGGTTTCATAACGAAATATTACTTTGTTATCCATAAAAGAGACTAGGCCCAGGGCGATCGCCTATTATCCTGTGTTCAGGGAGAGATTGAAGGAGCTAAATTATAATCTATGTTTAAGCCATTTCAGCAATTTCTAGAAAAAGAACTGTTTGAGAACTTTGCACTAGAGAGCCGTCCCATTCCCTCTGGATTGGAATCTGTGGTGAGTGAAAGAGGTAAAAATCCCGCCACAATTCAAAGCTGGTGTTATCAATGCCCTGAATTGCGAAAAATTCGCTACACCTACATCGATGCTGGGGAAACGGCACAAATTTTTAACAGTGTCATTTATCCAAGCCACAATTACGATGTGCCGTTGCTAGGGATTGATTTTTTAGCGTTTGGACAAAAGAAAATCTTGGTGGTGATAGATTTTCAGCCGTTATTTCGCGATCGGGCTTACACAGACAAGTATATCGAACCGTTGACCGAAATTCGAGCTAAATACAGCTCGTTGGTACAAGACTTAGAAATGAAGTTTTATGATGCCAACCAGTATTTTTCCAAGAATTTGCTCTTTGCCAAAACCGACGCCGAAACAGTAGTGAACCAATTGTTTCCCGCCTATCAAGAATACGTCCAGTTGTACTGGAAAATGCTACAGCAAGCTACTCCCCTGACAACTCCCGAAGAAATTCAGCGGATTGTGAAAGCACAGAAAGAATACGATCAGTATAGTGCAGAAAGAGACCCCGCATCCGGGCTGTTCGGCAGCTATTTTGGTCATGAATGGTCAGAGCGCTTTTTGTACGAGTTTTTGTTTGAAGATGCTGTTCCCTTAGCGGTTCCCGCCGGGACAAAATAAATTAAAAATGACTCTCTATCAGCCTTTTTTAGATTACGCCATCCCACTGCTCAGGGAGCGACTTGACTTAGCTCCATATCCGATTCCAGCAGGTTTTGAAAAAAAAGAATGTATCACTGGGAAAGGAAAAAAAGAGCAGTTGGTTGTCACTACTAGCTATGCTTTTCAATCGCCCAAACTGCGACAAATTCGGGCGGCTCATGTTGAGGGCGGTGATGCTCTTCAGGTTTTGAATTTTGTGATTTTCCCGCAAATTAATTATGATTTGCCTTTTTTTGGGGCGGATTTGGTGACTTTACCGGGGGGACATTTGATTGCTTTGGATATGCAGCCGCTTTTTCATGATGCGGCCTATCAAAAGCAATACTCAGAGCCGATTTTACCGATTTTTAACAAGTATCAAAAAGATTTGCCCTGGGGGGGAGATTTTCCTGAAGAGGCAAAACCTTTCTTTTCTCCGGCTTTTCTGTGGACTCGTCCTAAGGAAACTGAGGCTGTGCAGACTCTTGTGTTTGACGCTTTTAAGGATTATCTACAAGCTTATCTCGATTTGGTCGATCGCGCGCAACCAGTCACCGACAGTCAGAGATTGGTCGAGATTCTTCAGGCTCAACGCATTATATCAACTATCGTGCGGCGAAAGATCCTGCGAGGGGGATGTTTCTGCGGTTCTATGGTGAGGAGTGGACTGAGGAGTATATTCACGGTTTTCTGTTCGATTTAGAACGCAATTTATAGGAAAATTAAAATTTGTTTGTAGTGAGGACTTAAGTCCTCTGAATTTGCGGACTTAAGTCCGCACTACAAACGGTTTGTAGTGAGGACTTAAGTCCTCTGAATTTGCGGACTTAAGTCCGCACTACAAACGATATCTAATTTGCAAGACTTTGAGCTGTGTTATTCCGAGTATAAGGATTCCAAGTACCTAACTCCTTGGAATTGCGACTGGAAAGCATCGCTCTTGTTTCGGCGCTCAATCCTTGTACCAAGCTGAAATCAGCACCCGCAATACTTTGCAATTGATCTAAATTTGCTCCAGTCAAATCAGCAGCCCGTAAATCTGCGCCTTGCAATTCAGCTCCAATTAACATGGCATTTCGCAAATAAGCACCAGTCAAAAAAGCATTCTGAAGATTAGCGCCACTTAATGCCGCTCCTTCTAAATTTGCTCCCGTTAAATCCGCTCCACTGAGATAAGCACCTCGCAGATTGCAATAACTTAAATCCGCTCCTCGGAGATTGGCTGCATTCAAAAAAGCTCCGCTCAGACTAGCTTTCGGGCCAATAGCTTCGGATTTTTGGTAATTAAATCCTTCTGGCCA
>NZ_JAEQCB010000272.1:0-3464 GCF_020738785.1 Microcoleus sp. PH2017_05_CCC_O_A
CGCAGAGCGGATTTGACTGGGGCAAATTTCAGCAGAAGTGACTTACAGGAAACTGGTTTTCACCTAACTAATTTGAGTAGATGCAAATTTAGTGGAGCCAAAATGATTGACACCGGGTTTGGTTTTTGTGACTTAATTGATAGTGATTTTAGGGATGCTAAGTTTCAAAATGGGGTGGGTTTTTCTAAGTGTGACTTGACGAGAGCTAACTTCTTTGGCACTGAATTTAAAATAAGTGAAGTTAACAATTACCAACCTGGAACGGTTGTTTTCACAGACGTTTACTTTAAAGATACTATCATGCCCGATGGCACTATTTGGAATAGTGAAGACTAATTCGTCGCTACCAAAGTACGTCTAAATCAGTTGTATAATCTTTGTAGGGGCAATTGTTTCGTAGTGATCCCGTGATTTTTAGGGCAGGCACTCTTGGCATCGCCCCTACATATCTATACAAATGATTTAGACGCGCTATATCAACTAATTACCTACCCTCAGCAAAAGAGGAAGTTAGTTTAACCAGGTCTTTAGGGGAGAAGGGATATGATTTTTTTCATTTTGTCCTTGCTGTTAGGATCTTTAATCTGAGAAAGAAAGTCATATCTAAATGAGTCACCAGATTTTTCTAAATCTGCATTAAGTCTTTCTTCTAGCTTGCCAATGGGAATTAAACGCTCTTCCCAGCCCAAGGTATTATTTTTGACGATAATATTTCCCTTGGCATCTTTTGTCGTGTAATCTAGGCTCTTCTGAATTTCATAGGAATTGTTCGGCATCCAAAAAGCAAAGTAATAATCTGGCTTATCAGATGTTGAATTTGGCTTGAATCCCAGCACAACTTTCCAGAGAGCACTAGGAACTGTTATCGTTCGAGTGCCGTCCGCTGTTTTGAAATTTTTAAAAGAATTGGGATTATCCTTAAGTGGAGCTTCCACAACTCTTCCTCTTTCATTTAAAACTGTCACAGTAGGAGGAGTAGAATATTTTGTTAACTCTCCACCACCAGCACCGTACACACCAGAAGAGATATAGAACTTATAAGGTGTTGGCTGTTTTTGTTCATTTTTAAGACGCGCCAAATCCTGTAGTTTCTTTTCCAAACCGCGCCAAGCCCCTTCATTTCCCTTGGAATCTTGAGGAACAATATTCGTAGTTAAGAAACTAGCATACATATCCTTTGTGCTTCTATTTCGGTCGTTAGAAGCACTCATGTGTCCCCGTACTGGCCAGAAGATAGCTGGCTTTTCAAGCTTAAATGGCTCATAGTCGTCCCTCTTAGTATAATCAATTTGACTATCGAACTCATAGTCTTTATGAGCAACCTTGTAAAAGGAACTATTTAAGTCGGGGTCTACCGCAAACTCATCAGGTCTGTCTTTACTTTTAATATTTCCTGGCCATGAGCCATCCAGAACCCAACTAACCCAGTTAGGTGTATTTTTTTTGCCATTATAGGAAACAGTGTACTGTGGCTTCTCTATCAAATAGTTATTTTGATAGGTATTATTAGTCAGTAGGTCAGTTCTTGCTGTAGTTGGATTGCTAAACCTCAGCGACTCGCTTTGGAAAAAGACATTATCCAGATAGACAGGAATAGATGCTTCGAGCTTGAATTCAACAGTTGCCGACTGACCGCGCAATCTTTCTGGTACGTCAACATTGAAAGATTCAAAGCCTTCTATCCCGTAATCTACTTTGTATTTATCTGTTAGGTAACTAGCCGGAGCTTTATTACTATCCGTGTTATTTTCAGCTTTTTGAAGAGTTATTGTTTGAGAAAACGCTGGAATTGATGGATCTGATGGTCGAATAGTAACATCAAGCGTACCTTTAGATTTGGCATTAGAGCTATTGGCAATCTTTGGTGCGTGCAGATCAAATCGAAGAGCGCCCCAATCGGGTACAACAAACCGATTGTGAACAATTTCCTTCACCTTGCTGGTTTCTAACTTAAAGGCATAGTTTGGTTCGCTGTTCCCTTGGATAAGTTTTACGTCTTCCAAACTTTGAACTAAATCAATATTTGGATCGGATTGACCGTTGTGGAACGACCACCCAGGTAGACCCTTAGACAAAGGAGTTCGAGTCACTCCCTTCGGATCGAAAACAGCATCAAAATTCCCATTAAACAAAGTAGGAACCGCCGCATCTCCTCGCATCCTGGCATCATAAGTATTGTCAAAATCAACCGGGATACGCTCTACATTTGTTTTAGGGCGCGAACTGTAACCGCCACCCATAGCCGAATAAAACCAGCCCGTACCAATCCCTTCCCAAGGAGCAGCATCTGCACCGTGTTGGAATTTGCTTTCCGGCGTATACCAAGGGCTAACGCGAGCCGGGCCTGTCAAAACACTATTGCTAAATGAAAAGTCTTTATCGAACAACCGTTCCCGATATCCATCGCCTCGCCGACGAAATACAGGATTAACTTCTAAGTTTTGATCGGACGGAAAGTTAGTTGGAAGCAAGTCGGATGTTCCTCCGTACCAACTCACAACACGTCCGTGTACATCTCCCGGTATAGGATCTGTCGTAAACCCAGCACGGCTGTTATTGTAACCTGGGTTATTTTTATTAGTTCCCAAGAAAACCGACAAATCCGGTTCTCCTAATAGCTTACCATTAGGATCGGGATTTTCTGACCTCCAACCTTCTCGCGGAAACTTAAGTCCTGGGGCTGTTCCCTTCTCAGTAGACGGTAGATTCGGAATATTGCGACCGGCAGGCGTAAGTGTACCGCTCAATAAATTCGGGACTGTCTGATAGTAATTGTCCGCAAAAGTAACATTTTTCCACACCTGAACTTTCGGTTCGCGGAAATCACCGAAATTTTTGGTCACCACATTTAGCGACGGTTGGTTGAAATCATGGGGGTCTAAAGTTGTCATCTGAAGGTCGCGAGTACCAGAGTTGGGTTTGCCGCCAGCATCAGGAAAATAAGTTCCCAAACGCTGAATAATTTCGCTGTTAACAACTGTACCCCGACTGAAACCAACAAAGTGCAGCGGTGAATTGAAAACTGCACCTTGTTTGGTAGGGCTGGTTTTATTCTTCAGCACTCCATCCAATTGCACGAGGGAAGTAAAGAAAGCATCTGCTGCTGCTTCTGTGAAGCCTGAATCAGGAACTGCCGATTCATTATTTTCTGACCAGTTATTCAGTAGGACTAACGGTTGTTTTTGGGCAAGGTATGGAGCTATATAACTTCCCAGCTTAGTGAGATAGTTTGGGTCGGTTTTGGGATTCAAACCTGCTTGGAAGTCTGGGGAAACTGCACCATTTTTGTTGACAGGAACCCAGTTACCAGTAGGCAGGTCGTACTTCATCATCAAACCGCCGCCGTCGATACCTGCATTGGCAATACTATTACCCATTTGGTAAAACTCTGAAGGAATTCCCGGCTTATCCAAAAATGGAGGTTTAAAGCCGTGGGTCAGCACGGTGACGCTGCTGAAGGTATT
>NZ_JAEQCB010000273.1:0-6897 GCF_020738785.1 Microcoleus sp. PH2017_05_CCC_O_A
GGGTGAATGAAATCGAGGGCAATTTGACCGATGAGTTCCTCTGGTTCGTAGTCCAAGACTGTTTCTACAGAAGGGCTTTCGTAAACAATGCGACCGCAGCCGTCGAGAATGGTAATGATGTCGGAACTGTTGAGAATTAGCGATCGCCACTTAGCTTCATTTTGCAGTAAAGCTGATTCGGCAAGTTTGCGATCGGTAATATCCTCTACCATTTCCAAAATAAACTGTGGCGTTTCGTGACTGCTGTGGATGACAGAGGCGCTGAGGCGTCCCCACCTGATGCTGCCGTCTGGGCGGAGGTAGCGCTTCTCGATTTGGTAAGCTTCGCGCGATCCTGAGGCCAACTGTTGGCGCAAGTGGCGATCGGACTTTGCGTCTTCCGGATGCGCCCAGTCGTCGATGCCGGCGCCGCGCAGTTGGGCTTCCGATCGCCCCAGCATAGCTTGAAATGCCGGATTAGTCGCGATCGCCACGCCTTCGAGGGTAGCCACTGTCATGCCGATCGCAGCGCGTTCAAAAATTGCCCGAAACCGCTGTTCGCTGTCCCGTAAAGCTGCCTCTGCTTCGACTTCCTGAGTGATGTCCCGCCCCGCCACTGCCATGCCTTTGCGGGAACCGTCGGGGTTAAACAGCGGCACTTTCCGCACTTCAAACCAATTGCTGCCGCCTGTAGGTAAGGAGACAACTTGGCGGGTGCAAGTCAGAGTACCGGCTTCCCAGGTAGTTTCCTCGGTTTCTTGCCAAGTTAGCAGGATTTCTCTGACTCTCGGATCGGCAGTAGCAGCAAGTTCGGCGGTAGTTTTGCCCTGGTAGTCTGAGGTATCGAGGCCCAAAAGTTGGAGGGCGCAGTCGTTAGCAATCAGCCAGCGCCCCTCGCTGTCTGTGAGGTTCACTGCGTCGGGTACGGCATCGATCGCGGTTTTCAGCCAATATTCTCGATCGCCCAGGGCTGCTTCAGCGCGCTTGCGATCGGCGATTTCGGCGACGGTTCCCTCGTAGTAAAGGAGTTCGCCGTTTTCGCCCTCAACTTCGCGCACGTTTTCCGAGATCCAGGTAGTGCTGCCGTCCCGGCGGAGTATGCAGGACTCAAACTCTTTCAGGGAGCCTTTTTTGGTAATAGTAGCGACGAATTGAGCGCGGCGGGTGCGATCGACATAAATGTTTGTTGCCGAACATTTTGCGATCAGTTCTGACGGAGAATCGTAGCCGTAGATGCGGGCGAGTGCCGGGTTGGCGCTGAGGTAGCGCCCGTCTGGGGCGATTTGAAATATGCCTTCGGTGGCGTTTTCAAAGATGCTGCGGTATTTTGCCTCGGCTTGTTTGAGGGCTTCTTCTGCTTGAATGCGATCGGTGATCTCAGCTTGGACGCCGATGAAGTGGGTAACGGTGCCGCTGCTATCGCGCACCGGTGAGATGGTGAGTTCATTCCAGAAGGGCGTGCCGTCTTTGCGGTAGTTTTTCAGAACTACTTTGCAGTCGTGTTGTTCTCGCAGGGCTGCGCGGATGCGATCGACGGCTGCGCGATCGGTATCCGGGCCTTGCAGGAAACGGCAGTTGTGTCCGATGATTTCGCTGCGATCGTAGCCTGTAATCTTCTCGAAGGCTGGGTTGCAGTAGACGATTGGGTTGTCCGGAAGTGTAGCGTCCGCGATCGCGATGCCGTTGCTGGTAGCTGCCAGGGCGCGATCGTACAGCCTCCATACTTCTTCTATTAAATTCGGTGCATTGGGGCCGGTACGATTCGGCGATAGATTGTCAAAAGGAATACTTATATCGATCTGCATAAGTTTTTATAGATTGAGTTTATTATCGATCGCGATCGGCAGCATACCCTGCAATTTTAACAAAAATTTCCTATTTTCTTATATAGCCTTTCTCAAAAAGATGAGGTATGACTGACAGCTTATATAACCCTTAAATTAAGAGGGCCCTCTTCCCAACAACGTCCGCGAATATGAGAGCTAGATCCACTATATGTCGAAGTTAGAAAATCATCCTCCAAAATTTATGCATTAAATTATACCAACAATAAATCAGTGTGCCGGGTTTTTCTTGCCTTCTACCTTGTACTTTTTGCATTCAAACGACTCTTACCCGTTAACTTATAATAGTTGTTGCCGCGCCTTCTCTATCTCTGGTATAGTTTATACCATTTGAGATTTTAGACTTTAGATTGGGACTTGCTGATGAATCTCGCAGTTGGGAGTTTACCTACAGTTGCATTCATTTTTAAAACTAATATTAATTAACAGCGTTTAGTCGGCTTACTGCTGCCGGCAATAAAGTTTTACCTCTAGAGCCAAAATAGAAACTCTGGCTCTAGTGAAATGTTTTTAATCAAATCTTTTTTAGTTGTTAAACGATCCAAACTATTCTGAAAAAAAACCGAGTCAAGATTAATTTTGAACGATCGCAGCCAGTTCGGAAATATCATCGATCGCAAAAGTCGGTGCTAGGGCGAGACACTCCGCGCGATCGCCATATCCGTAAGCCGCCCAACAAACATCTATCCCAGCATTTTTAGCAAACAGCAAATCAACCGCTGTATCGCCAACCATTAACACTTGACTGTTATCCAAATTCGGGAACAGCGGTTTAATTATCGAGTGAAAAACACTTGGATTGGGTTTTTGAATAATTTGTCCGTCATCACCTAAAATCAAATCAAAAAAACCGTTAATTCTCAACTTTTCCAGGAACAGATTTACAAAACTCAGGTGTTTGTTGCTGAAAACTATCAAGCTCAATCCCGACTTGCTCGCCAACTGCAAAATTTGCTTGGTACCAGGAAATAAATCGAGCTGCTTTTCACCTTCAGTCCGATAATAAGAGCGGTAAGTTTCAACCCATTCGGGAATTGCGCTTTCCTCGATCGCCGGATGCAGCATTTTAAAAGTATTTTGTAAATTGATACCGATCGTCCCTTGAATTATATCTGCCTCAGGCGGTGTATTACCAAAACTTTCAAAAGTTTTAGTAATGCAAGATATAATGGCTTTATGAGTAATTGCCAAAGTGCCGTCAAAGTCGAAAATAATTAACTTGTACTGACTCATATTCCGTTCCCAGTGTGAAGTATAATCTTTAAACATTCAAGAGGTCAAGATGAATGTCACCGAAAAACCCGAATTCCTAGCAACAGATTTTACAGAATTTCCCGATCACACTCAATTACCCGACTCCGACGGTACTTTTGTGAAAAACTTTCAAGAACTTCCTCAAAGCATCCTGCTAACAACATCTGTTCGACCCATTTTAGACCAAATTCATCCCGACGGACAATACTGCATCGGTCAAGATTCAGGTATTTACTGGCGAGTAGCGCAACCCCCGGAACCGCCCGAAAAAGGAGCCGAAGCACCAGATATGCGGCGTTCCTATGTGATGTGGAAAGAATTAATGCCGCCGTTAATTATACTAGAATTTGTTTCGGGAGATGGCAGCGAAGAAAGAGATAAAACTCCCAAAAAGGGGAAATTCTGGATTTACGAACGGATTATTAGACCTGCTTTTTACGGAATTTATGAAGTCAAAAAAGCCAAAATAGAATGCTATCATTTGGTAGAAGATAGATTTGAGTTAATGTCAGAAAATCAGCGCGGACATTACCAAATCGAGCCAATGGGATTGGAATTGGGCATTTGGCAAGGAGTTTATCAGGGCGTAGAACTGCCTTGGCTGCGCTGGTGGGATGCTGAGGGGAATTTGCTGCTGGCCGCTGATGAACGGGCAGAACAAGCCGAATTAGCAGCAGAACAAGAACGACAAAGGCGCATAGAAGCTGAGTTGCGAATTCAAGCTTTAGAAGCGCGTTTGCGAGAGTTAGAAGGCAGCTAATAGGTAGCCAGAAACCGGGTTTTTCCGCCAAAATATTCGCAAAAAATCCTCAATCTCCCAAAAACCCGGTTTCTTTGAACCTACCAGAAAGAATTGCTTGAAAGCCCAAAGCCCGATCGGGAGAAATTAAAATCAGACTATTCATTACTCCAATCCTCGGACTTAAGGGTAGAGGTCGCTCTCAAACTGTCAACTGTCAACTGTCAACTGAAGTATTCGATTCAAACCCTCAATCTCGCCAAAAACCCGGTTTCTTGATTGGCAGCTACCAGCCCCAAAAACAAGATTGACATCGGTTCTAATCCAGAATTTGCGTATATTAATTGATTAGTAAAGTATTGCATCACTTTTGTGTAAGTCCTATGGCACTAATTGTTCAGAAATATGGTGGAACATCGGTTGGTACAGTCGATCGCATTTTAGAAGTAGCCCGACGAGTAGTCAAAACAGTACAGCTTGGAAACTCCCTCGTCGTCGTACTTTCAGCAATGGGGAAAACCACCGACGGTTTAGTGAAACTCGCTAAGGAAATTTCCCCAAATCCCAACAAACGGGAAATGGATATGTTGCTTTCCACTGGGGAACAAGTATCGATCGCACTTTTGAGTATGGCATTGCAGGAAATGGGACAGCCCGCCATTTCCCTCACCGGCGCCCAAGTCGGGATTGTCACCGAAGCCGCCCACACCCGCGCCCGGATTTTGCGAATCGATCCGGCGCGCATGGAAACCCAGTTAAATAGCGGAAAAGTTGTCGTCGTTGCCGGTTTTCAAGGCATCGCCGACGCCGGAGAATTGGAAATCACCACCTTGGGGCGCGGCGGTTCCGATACCACAGCAGTAGCCCTCGCCGCAGCGCTGCGGGCCGACAGATGCGAAATTTATACCGACGTGCCCGGAATTCTAACTACAGATCCGCGCTTGGTAGCCGACGCGCAATTGATGGATGAGATCACCTGCGACGAAATGCTGGAATTGGCGAGTTTGGGTGCAAAAGTCCTGCATCCGCGCGCCGTCGAGATTGCCAAAAATTACGGCGTGCCGCTGATCGTGCTTTCTAGCTGGAGTGACGCCCCCGGTACGCGGGTGGTGTCGCCTCCCCCCCAACCCCGGCCTTTGGAGGGCTTGGAGCTCGCAAAAGCGGTCGATGCGGTGGAATTTGACTTGGATCAGGCGGGGGTGTCGCTGTTGCGTTTGCCCGATCGCCCGGGAGTAGCAGCGCGGTTGTTTGGTGCGATCGCGCAGCAAAATCTCGATGTAGACTTAATTATCCAATCAATTCACGAAGGAAATACGAACGATATCGCCTTTACAGTCAGGCGAAATTCGCTGAATCAAGCTGTCGCGGTTGCAGATGCAATTGTCCCCGCCTTGGGTAAGAATTCTCGCCCAGAATTGGGGGAACCCGAAGTGAAAGCAGAGGAACGACCCATAGCTAAAGTTAGCATTGCGGGTGCGGGAATGATCGGGCGGCCGAGGGTAGCAGCCGAGATGTTTAAGACTTTGGCGGATGCGGGAATTAACATTCAGATGATTTCCACTTCCGAGGTCAAAGTTAGTTGTACGATCGATGCTACGGATTGCGATCGGGCAGTTGCCGAACTCTGCAAAGCATTTGATGTCGCCAACTCCCCTGTCGGGCTGCATTCCTCATCGAACAAACCGCCCGCAGTCAGGGCTGTAGCGTTGGATCTCAATCAAGCGCGTCTGGCAATTCGCCAATTACCCGATCGCCCCGGAGTAGCAGCAAAACTGTTCGGACTGTTAGCCGAAGAAAATATCAGCGTAGATACAATCATTCAATCGCAACGCTGCCACAATATCGACGGCATCTTAACCCGCGATATTGCATTTACCGTAGCACAAATTGACGCCGAATCTGCGAAAACAGTCTTGGAAAAATCAGCAGTTGAATTCGGCTGGGGCGAAGTCGCAGTCGATACAGAAATCGCCAAAGTTAGCGTAGTTGGTTCCGGGATGGTAGCGCATCCGGGAGTAGCGGCAAAGATGTTTGAAGCGCTTTCGCAGCACAAAATCAACATTCAAATGATTGCGACTTCTGAGATTAAGATTAGCTGCGTTGTGGATGAGGCGCAGGGTGTCACAGCTTTGAAAGCAATTCACGCCGCGTTTGAGCTTTCGGGGAGTGAAAGAATCCAAGTTCCCGCCTGATAAAGGTTCGGACTCAGGACTTTAGTCCTTTCTTACAGGTTTGTAGTAAGGACTTCAGTCCTAATTTATTATGAACTAGCAACAAAAGTTCTTACTGCAAATTCCCGAGCATTAAACTGTGTTAGGATCGAATTGGCGATCGACTAAAAGGAATTTAATCTTATGACAGTAGCTAACGAACAGATTACTGATGCCAGCAGCAATAGCGGTTTATCGAATTTTCGCATCACTGTTGAAGGTCTGCTAGAACTTTTAGATTTAGAAGAAGAGGATGAGTACGGAATTTTAAGACCAACTGAATATGCTTTCAGGACAGCGATGAAATTAATTGCTGAAGCCTATGATAGTATGGGGAACAGTTTTCCTAAATGCTCGATTGGTACAGATGACCAAGGTAGTATTAGACTGGCTTGGCAAAATCTAAATACTGATTGTAGAGTCAGGTTATTCTGCCCATCTAATGCCGAGGCGAAAGCTTACATTTATCATCAGAAGAATCAGGAATATAAATCGGAAGATCTCATTTCCGCGTCAACGTTAGTTCATTGGCTAGAGTGGTTTAACCAGGTATGACTGATAAATTTTAGAGGAGTCACTCAGATGCAGTCTTAAATATGTAATGAAGTGCTATAATAATTATTGTTCGTGGATAAAATTTATCCAATTTGTTCTGCGAATGACATTTTTATGACTAAATACTTATGACTACAAACTATGAATTCGATTCTTTAGCTGACAGTGCTATTGTCTATAGAGCTTTACTTCGGAGACAATGGATTGATGAAACCAGCGATATAGTTTTACTTTTCGCTTATTTACTTCGACCCAATGAGCCTGGTTTATCGGTAACAATTGCCAGTGTTTGTTCACCCGAACAATGTGCAGCAAA
>NZ_JAEQCB010000274.1:0-4088 GCF_020738785.1 Microcoleus sp. PH2017_05_CCC_O_A
TCGTAAACTTTACCGCCTGTAAAGCTGATTTGTTCTCCCACTTTGTAAGCAGGTAAAACATCAAATTGCAAGTTTTTAGGAGCTGTATTTGTTGGCGGTGTCGGAGTTGGCGGCGTAGGTGTCGGAGTTGGCGGTGTCGGAGTTGGCGTAACTGTAGCTTCTTTGACACTAAAGCTTTTGAGTACCGTCTCGCTGGTAGCGCCTGCTTTGTCATAGGCGATCGCCCTTAATTCATAATTCCCCGCCCCTAAAGCAGGTAAAGAATAACTAAAAGTTGCCAACCCCTGACTGCCGGCTGTAAAATTCGTTGCATCTGCTAAATTAGTCCACTCATCGCCTGCTTTTCGCAATGATAATTTTATTCTGTCTAGGTCGATCGCCCCATTACCATCGATTACTTTTCCACTTGTTAACTCAATCGTTTCACCAATTTTATAAATGGCTTTTAAATCGAACTGTAAGTTTTTCGGCGGCGTATTTATTGTGGGATTAGATTTGAGAAAATCGATAAATTTCTTCCCGCCCTCAGAAGTAGTCCAATCCTTAGCAGGATTAATTACTTCTTTCAACGATACCGCTTTGCCGATCGCACCTGTCAACTTAAAAATAACATCCTGATAATCGCCATCCGAACCCGTATCAACCCGCTGATCCTCTAGGGAAAATACCAAGCCACCACCATCAACGTCCGCTATTTGACCGTACAACCAAGCATCATTTGGGTTGAGACTAGATAACGAAAACAGCGGGCGCTTATCTCCACCAATATCGGGATTGTTAAAAACCTCTTGCACTGTACCATTTGGCACCAACATTACAGCATAAGCCTTTCCGGGAGTTGTGGTAAATGTCTTCACGCCCTGATACGGCCCATCATTATAATTTTCTTCTCCCAAAGTGCCACGAAATAGAGGATTTCCCCCCTCTACGGATTCAGAAATCGTGATATGACCCAATACAGAATTACTCAGCGATCGTCTGGCAGCTTCCTTCATAAATCCCTTATAATCTGAAGCAAATCGCTCCATACCATCGAGACTAAAAATAGCTATTTCCCCTTGATATCTGCCGCCATCGTTGAGAAAATCGAAGCCTACTTCACTTTTTTGCGAGACAAAAAATCCCGCATCAACCCCCAAACCGCTTAACGGATCGATTCTACCATCGGCAGTTAAACTGACTTGATAATTTGTGTAGCCGGAAACAGGAGAAATATTTAAAATATAATCCGCCGCCCCTAAATTATCGATGTTAATAATTCCAGCTTTTACGTCGCTAGTTGAAATACTTTTGATTACCTTCCCTTCTTTGTCGCGCAGTTCCATATTGATATCGCCACTAACACCGATCGCGGAGATGCGGGCGCTACCCATCCTGGGAAGACTGAAAAAATAGCTATCTTTAGGATCGGTGTTATCCGTAGAACCGATCGAGAAATAGTTATCGTTGAGGCTACCGATTTGAATATTGGACATTTTATACACCCCTTTCCTTAATCAACTTAGGTTTATCAAAAAACAACGACCCGGAAATAAATACAGGTATGGCGAATTTTTAATACTTAAACTGTCGTTTAAGATGCTTTGCCTCACTCAGAATGATAATATGAGGCTTTAATGGATGAATCATGAAAATATTTTTGACGAACTATATTATTAGGCATTTTTTCTCTCCTGTCAATCGATATTTTGATGAAGACTTGATGAAGGCTTTATGAAGATTTGACAAACCATTTGAGTTTTTACTCCTGTTTTGTATAAGTTCGATCGAACGCTGGTAATTTGCAATTTGTCAACTGGTAAGACAGAATTTTTAGTGGTATTTTATAAAACAATCCTGGCAATTTCTAGCGATCGCACGCAGGGCAAAAAACCCAGTTTCTGTTGTTGATGCACGAGTCCCACAGCCAGCGAGGGTTAAAGGTAGAGTTCCCGTCACCCTCAAAAATCGGCCGTTACTTATCTATCTGGAAGCAGGCGTTAGTTTTATGCAGAACGCTGCCTAATCTTCATAAAACTTTATAAATTGGAGAATGGAGCCGGGAGAAGTGGGGTCAGCAAGGGATCTCGCCAAAATATTCTCGAACCGGAACTTACCCCCACACGGCGAAGTTTCGTTGTTGTGGCGCGCCCTCAACCTTGCCGAACCGCCCCCCACACGGCGAAGTTTCGTTGTTGTGGCGCGCCCTCAACCTTGCCAAACCGCAACTGCCACCGTACCCACAGCCTCTACCCATGGGTAATAAGTTAAGCCTGTATGGCAGTTGTCAAGGGGATACCAGAAATCGCACTTGTTCTTTGCGGGCGATCGATTATTCAGCAAACCCTAAGCTGTTTCGCATTTAAACTGGGATTTTTGAGTGCTGAAACCGCAAGCCTTGCCGAGATAGCCCGATCGATTTAAATGTAAAACAGCTTAATTAAATATAATCGATCGCCCCCGCAAAAGATTACTTGACTTGCACTTTTCGATCGCTGCGTTTGCGTTTCCATAACAAGCCGCCGAAAATTGCAGCCGCAGTTACTATCCCTCCAATTTCTGAAGGTTCGGGAACAGGTTCAGCACCATCGATCGCCCGCATTTTAAACGAGAACTTATCCCGATTTGATTCTAATTTTATTGGGAATGCTAGAGGGTTAGTCGGCTCGATTGGTGCATCGATACCGAGTACGCTAAACTCCGATACGCCGTAACCGAGCAAAGCCACAAAATCCACTATTTCATTAGGCTTGAATTTGCCGATTTCTTGACCGCCAACTGCGATAGAAAAAAGTTCGTCAGCATCAATACCGCTGGGCAAACTGAGAATTTTCGTAAATAGCGATGGTTCGGTTGGCTTGGGATTAAATGCGATCGGACTTGACCCAACAATATCCTCGCCGATTTTGAACGCAAAACCCGCCGAGGTTGGCGGGTCAAACCACAGGCGATTTGCTACATTATTAAAAATATGCCAACCATCCTCAAAACGATCGGGTAATACAGGATTGCGCTGAGAACTACCGCTGATAGGATCGAGCAGAAAAGCATGATTTGTACCAGTCGCGCGGTTAATCCCTTGACCGACAATTTGACCGCGATCGTTAATGCCGCTGATTTGCTGTAAAAACCACCCAGAATCAGCAGGAATCAAACTGTTAAGGTTAGCCATTTCGCCGTCTTCCCAGATTAAACCGTGACTGAGGCTGCCATTGACACTTGTGTTACCAAAACCGACTGCTTGTCCTTTATTATTAATTGCAACCCCGTAATTGACATTGCCACCGAGAGTTTTGAGTTCTGTAAGTTTACCGTTTGACCAGTTCCCAAGTCCCTCATCCTGCCGTTTTCCCACAGGAAAGCATGAGTTATCCCGAAAACAAGACCGGAATAACCAACTACTTGCCCTTTGTTATTGATACTCATAGCCCCACCATTGAAACCAAGAGTACCGAGATCGGTCATTGTACCGTTTTGCCATAAAAAGGGGTTAAATTTATCTTGGGCAATGTTAAACTTACCAACTATTTGCCCAGCATCATTGATGTCACTAGCGCTACTACTAATGCCGCCAAAATAACCGAGGTCTGTCCTTTGACCGTTTTCTTTCGCTGAGATAGCGGCCCACAACTTGACCGGAAGTGTTGATTTGGTAAGCCCAAGTGCTGTCGGTAACTTCAGTCAATTGACCGTTTTCCCAAATCCAACCCACACCATTTTTACCCATTACCACTTGTCCGAGATTGTTGATACTGTAAGTGTTGCCGGGGCCGAGGTCTGTAATGGCATAGGAGGCAAAACCTGTATGGATACTGGCGGCGCTGACTGGTTCAACTGCGGTAAATCCCAATAAAGTAAAAGCAGTCAGCGACAGACAACTTTGAACAAACCCGCAAGAGGAAGTTTGTTCAAACATTTTTTTTAATTTTTTCACTTGCACCTCAGAGTCGATGGTTGGGTTGGCATTGCTTGTTTGCATAGAAAACGAGTTCCCTGTATATCTATCAGGGTGTCGATCGAGATTTTATGCGCTGACGCGACAATTTGTTACAAAAATTTACTAAAACTTACGCCTCGCCGTCCAGAAACCGAGTTTTCTACGACAATAC
>NZ_JAEQCB010000275.1:0-3293 GCF_020738785.1 Microcoleus sp. PH2017_05_CCC_O_A
TCTGGTGATGAATCTTTCTGCCAGGGTACGGCAGGCTTTTTGGCTTTTTTTCTGTCTATTTCATAACAAAAACCTTTTTTGATGTTTTTTGGCTTAAATCATTGGTAAAAGCTATGTTTTGCCATCATAAAATTAACACAACTTATATTGTCGAGGCGATCTCAAATTCACTCATCTTTCTAAATGCTGTTTTCTGACTTTTTCAGCAAGCCCTAATTATGCGATCGCCACCCCTTGACAGGTCAAGACAGTATCTACGGAGATTATGTACGCGATTTAAATCGGCGTTTAAATTGCCCAATCATCTATTGCAATTGATTTGGATCGATTCCCATTGCTCGGAGTTGAGCTTCTAAGGCTTGCGATCGCGATCGTTCTTGCTCGAGCAAAGTTTCAGCCTCAGTCGCCCGTTCCTCTGCTTGTTGTCGCAGTTGCTCTGCTTCAGTCGCTTGTGCTTCCGCTTGGCGCCGCAGTTGAGCGAGTTCCACAAAACTCATAAATGCTTCTCCGTTTGGCCCGAACATTTCGAGTCCGGTTTCAGATAATTGGAACCGCACGCCCAATCTCGGACTGATCCAACCGTCTATTTGTTCGATCGCCTCTAACTCTTCCTCAACCCGCTGCCATCCTGTCAATTCTAATGTTTGTGGGTCGTACAAATAGTATTCTTCCACGCCGTAACGTTCGTAAAATTTGAACTTTTGAATCATCGGAGCAGGCCGATTTCCCGGCGACCAAATTTCAAAAACGACTTGCGGCGGAATATTATCTTCATTCCACTGTTGATAGGAACCTCGATATCCTTTTGGTCTACCAAAAACTACCATCACATCTGGTGCTTGGCAAAGTTTATTATTTCTTTCAACGGGATACCAAAGCAAGTCGCCGGCTACGAAAACATTCGGGTCATTCGCAAACAATAGTTCGGAATTTTCCTTAATCCAAACGATTAATCGAAACTGCTCAGTATTGTCTGACATTGGTTCTCCGTTATCGTCAGGGTATACGATGTTTTGTTGGTCGGGAGATTGCAGTTGTGTAACCATTGCTGTTTTCCCAAATTTGCTAATGATTTTATATTATAGACGCACTGCGGGCGATCGTATTTTCCAAGATTTATCGATAATTTTCAGTGTTTGTGGTCGTAGGGTGCGGATCCATGAAAAATCCCTAAATTATAGCCTTTCTCGGAAAGATGAGGTATGACTGACAGCTTATATAACCATTTAAACGTATAGGGCCCAAGCCCAACAACGTACCCCATACAACTACTAATAAAAATAATGTGGAACGGGCATCTTGCCCGTTCCAAAATTTACCCAAAATCCCGAACAACTTAACTGCTAAAAAGAAATAATCAAGTAACCATTCTGGAATTTAGCACCTGTGACAGATTTTCCAGTTAGCGCCGGAGGAAGCAAGATATTGCGCCGCTGATCGCCCGCTTCGATCGTCACTTCCGGCCCGGATTGAATCAATTTAATTTCTTTCTTGTCAAACCCAGGCAAAAACAAACTAACTAGACGCTGTGCAGTGTTGATGTTAATCGGTTTAGGAGCTTTCCCAGCTTCAGAAAAATCTGGCAAAGCATCAATTAACGGCTGCCAATTATTATCGCTGTGGGCCGGCACAGAAACTGCTGTCAAAGGATCGAAATCAGCAGCAATCGTTTCTGTAAGCGGTGCTTGATTGACAATCACACCGCCGACAGTTAAACCAATTTGTTGAGAACTTCCCCACAAATAGCGCGCAGTGCCGATCGCACTTGCATCCCCAGTCGTCACCAAATAAGCGGCGGTGCGGTTCGGATCTGCCAGCGCTTCCTTACCCTTATCCAACAGATTATCGACTTGCTTGGTAGATTGAAAAGCATTGTCTCCCGACATATCCACCGTCAACACGGTACTGACAACCGGTTGAATAAAAGGCGACAAAGCTTTCCCCAAATCCGAATCTACCAACGCTTGGCGGAAGCGACGGATGTACCAGCTCAAAATTTCCGGCATTCCCAACATCCGCAGCGTATCCATGCCGCCGCTGCCGTCATACACAATGACATCGTATTGTTTGCTGTCGTCGTATTCCCGAAGTTCGTTCAACGCCAGCGCGCTGTCCATCCCCGGTAACACTCCCAATTCTTGCCCGTAAATCTGCTTGAAAAACGGAGTGCGGACATATTGAGCTTCTAGTTGTTTAATTTCGTCCCACCTGCGTTCTAGCAGCGGCGCGCTGTTCACCTGAACTGCTTTGAAGTTGGGGGCGATTTCCTGTGGCGTGGGAGTCAGGGGAACCCCTAGCAGAATACCCAATGCAGGCCCCGGATCTTGGCCGAGTAGCAGAACTCGCTTGCCTTGAGCCGCATATTTTTTAGCTGTTGCGATCGCGATCGTGCTGCGGCCAGTGCCGCCTTTGCCCAAAAATGTCAAAATCAAAGCCATTTTCTGTTCTCAGTGCCAAAGCTTACTACTTAACATTTAAGCGCAACCTTCAGCCAGAGTTGTCAGTTGTCAGTGGGTAGTTGTCAGTGGTTAGTGGGCTGTGGGCAGTGGGCAGTAGGTAGTTGTTCTTTCTGATTCCTGATGTGTGAGTTGTTAGCTGCTACCAATAACAACTGACAACTGACAACTAACAACTGCCCACTGCCCACTGACAACGGCCTTCTACTAAACTGCTTCTAGCTCATCTTCAAAGAACCAAGTCGCAAAACCGTCAAACTTGACAACCACGCCTACTCCGCTGCCATCAACCATTCTGAATCCGTCAACAGTGCCTACTGGATTTTCCTTTATCTTGCCCACCATATTTGCAGGTATCCGATCTCTGAGACGGCGTACCTTAACTCTCTGACCTACTTCTATTGCCACTGAAATTGTTCTCCTGCTCTACATAACTTATATACAAGCGTTCATTTTACAGTTTGGCGGTCTCGATCGAGCAGCAACACCACCGGGCCCGATCGCCCGCCATGATTTTCCAGCGAAATTTTCGATCAAATTTCCCTAAAAGACGGTATTATAAAACTTTATTAAGTTTGTAAGCAGTAGTAAGCAATAGTAGTATCATATAGTCAAAATGGTCAACTGAGAGAATTATTGCGATCGTCCAAAAATGGAGAGTCTGAATGCAACTAGCAGAGAGGCACATCATTAAATCCACCGAGAATCGTTTTGTTGAAATTGACGAATTAGCCTTTAAACCCACATTCCGCAGATATTCGATCGGATTTAATTTCAAAAGAATTCAGAATTCTCAAAACCTCAAATAATTGCTCTGCAATCATTTGAGGCTTTTTT
>NZ_JAEQCB010000276.1:0-3225 GCF_020738785.1 Microcoleus sp. PH2017_05_CCC_O_A
TACCCCCTTTAATCAGGGGGTATTTTTTTGACTATTTTCCTGTACCTACTGTCATTTTACAAAGTAGGGCGCTAAAGTAGGAGCCTACTTTAATACAACAACAAAAAACCCTCGCTTACCAGGCAAGGGTTAAAACCAAGGAAAAATGATACAGATAGTCCGAAGAGAGAAGCGTTGTATATATTTATACTACACTACCTGGACTAGAACCGATAAAAACTACGGCTATTGCGGTTGAGTAAATAATCAACGTATAAAATATTACCGTCTACGCCCCTTCAGCTTTTTTATCAAGGGCTGCATAAATTCCTTCATATCCCCCTTTGGCGCTAAGCCCAAGTTTTCCCGTTGGAGCATCATATCTAGTTCGCTAGTCCGTACCAATTCTTCTATTTTGGATGCTAGGGCATTTTTAATAGTTCCCTTAGCGCTACCCTTCTCTTTCTTGCCACCGGGGGATTTACCTCCTGGTTTCGGTTTGCTGCTAGATGGTTTCTTGGTAGCCATGATGTAGTACCTATAATTTGCTTAATGCCGCTGCGATCGAAATGGATTCGGGGCGGAACACCCATTTTACAATAGGAATCTTACTAGGTTGCAGCATCGTCCCCAAAACTTTCTCTACCTCATTATCAGTTTTCGGCTTGCTGATATCAATTTGTTTGGGTTGTTTTTTGCCAAAACCTTTATGAGCTTCATGAATCGTAAAACAGACAGGTAATTCCTCTGTGTCTAAGTCAGGTGTCATGCCGATAGCTTCGCTCAAAAAATCTACCTTACGACTAAGTTTTGCAATTGCTGACATCATTTGAACTTGCTGCATAATTGATGAAATTTCGTACTTCTGGGTGGTATCTCCGTTCGACATCGACTCTGCCACCATTTCGTAAACGCCAGACGCCCAAGCAGTAGCATTAACATTTTTCCATTCACTCCCCAATGGCTTGCTGACAGGATTGATTATCAAGCCATTAGCGAGCATTCTGAATAGCGCTTCGCATAGCGCGTAGTAATCCTCACATTCCTCGTTGCCATTACCGCCTGGTACTAAGAATTGCTTGGCAACCTTAAACTTTTTCTTCATTTTGGCGATGCCAAGATATTTGTAAATCTCTTCTACTTTGTCGCAACAATTCATTGGCTTGTACCTTTGTGGATAATTGGGCAAGTTTTGGGGAACTTGTTGTTGGGTAGGGACAGCATCGTATTCTCGAATCTGTTTTATAGTGATGGAAACAAGTGTCCAATCCTGGTCGGTCTCTGCTCTCATATAATATTTTGAGACGAGTTGCGTATACATCCAGCCTGTATGACTATTCGCGCAATAAACATTATATACACTTGAACGTTCAAAGCGTTGGAGTGCTTTACTAGGGTCGTCAGTACCTTCGCTTGCCGTCCTGAAGAACACCTCAGCCTCCCCCGATAAGGTGGGCGTAAAGCTGTCTTCACCAAAGCAATTGCCTACTGTTATCAATGACTGCGGATAAGGACTTTCCCGTTTACGATAATATGCTACTAACTCTCTTTTCCCAGTTTGCGGGTTATATCGAAAGGTAGGTTCATACCAGCCCTCAACATAAGTCCATTCCCAATACCGCGCTCCTTTCTTAAATGTTGGCATCGGAACAGTCGATATAGAATCGGGCTTAGATGTGTCTAATTCAATTGGCTTTTCTATTATGGCTTTCTCGCCATCGGGAGCAAATGTCACACCGCCCTTAGCGCCCGGTATTTCATACCCCAATCTTATAGAAGTTTTGCCGTCTTTGTCGTTGGCAACTTCAATTTTAAATCCTAAAGCTGAAACACCCAATTTACTCGACTCACTGCCATTACCTTCAGCGTTGACGCCAAATCCCAAAACGTTAACACCAAAAGAAACATTTTCTACGGAGACTCCAGTTGGAGTACGTTTTATTTCTCCTCCAAAACTGACGCCGAACCCTTGCTTAATACCTAGGTCTACCTCTGCTTTTGCAGATTGTTCAGCAGGATTAATATTGATGGATACTCCCGGTGCTCCTAATTCCGTTATCCCTGCTGCTGCATCGCCCACTACTGATATACCACCATAGCTACCAAGTTCCCGCGTACCAGACACCCCTAGGCTACCTACCTCGGGTGTCAATTGAGTCGGCTTGCTCCCCATATCAATTTGTTCAGTTGGACGACGGGAGCTATCTTTATCAAGATTAATTGACCTACTTCTTTTCATAGCACTTAAAATTCCATAATTAAAATGCGTATCCAAAAAGGTGCAGCATCAACAGCGGACGCCGTGTCGTTTTTCACTAATATTGAAACCGTTCCAGCGACTTGCACAATAGCTGTCATAGTAAGCGCCCAATAACCTGTATTGGGATTATTGTGAACAGGTACTACATGACAATAAGCTCCCAGCGTTACACCTGCAACCGGAATATCGAAAGAGAATAACCCTTGGCTGGCAATGCTAGGGAAGTCAACTGCCTGCGCGTGCGATCGAACTGATTTAATAGCTGTGGCAGCGACCCCAATTTTCAGAGGTTGGGAAATAAAAAACTCTGTTGCAGATGAATACCACCGCCAGAAAGGAGCACCGGGTTGTGCTGCATAAAATCCTATATCCCCTGTGGCAGGGTTGTGCATTAAATAATTTGCATTATACGCCCCTTGAAAATGTATACCCCCCCAACCGTTTTTGACAATAGCTGAAATAGCTACGCTTCCATATATACCAGTATTGACAACGCCGAACCCCCCTTTATCTGTTTCTAATGGCAGTGGTAATCTTTCTACCGTCCCCGAATCACCACCTCTGCCAAGCAGCGAATTAGCGGGGACATTTACAAGCCTTCCTTCTAATGCCAATTCTAGAGAGGCTATTCTTGCACTTAATTCTGAAAAATCATCGTTTTTTTTTGAAATATCAACGGTAGTCGCAAATTCAATCTCTATGAAATCGGTTTGTTTGAGCAACCCATTGCCGTAGTCAATAAGTTGGATTCCGAGAGCGTCGTTATACTCCAATAACCGCACCTGAGCTTTTGCTAGATAAGGAATAAGCAAATCGAAATATGATTTGCGTCCGGCGTTAGTAAGAATAATTTCAGCCTTTTCGCGCCATACCCCAGTGTTATTTTTCCGACTCAAGACCCTCAAGCCAACTTTCTGGCTCGCCATTTCGGCTGCGGTGAACATTGCTAACTTTTCTGCTTCTGATTCATCCCCTTCGTAATTAGG
>NZ_JAEQCB010000277.1:0-3213 GCF_020738785.1 Microcoleus sp. PH2017_05_CCC_O_A
TAATTGGTAATTGGTAATTGGTAATTGGTAATTGGTAATTGGTAATTGGTAATTGGTAATTGGTAATTGGTAATTGGTAATTGGTAATTGGTAATTGGGAATTGGGAATTGGTAATTGGGAATTGGTAATTGGTAATTGGTAATTGGTAATTGGTAATTGGTAATTGGGAATTGGTAATTGGTAATTAGGAATTAGGAATTGGTAATTGGTCATCCATCGGTAATTAGTCATCGGTAATCGGTAATTTTATCCTTGACATCCGTTACACAATCCGTTGCCTAACTTCCTTCTTACACTATAGACTTAAGAGTTAAAGCAGCTTCATTAAGTTTTTGAGTGCCTACTTTGACTTGAGTAATGCCGCTGATAGTTTGAGATGCAGTGCGGTTGAGAGAGTTCATTTCATCACCTACTTGCCCGATCGCGATCGCCTGCTGTTTAATATTCAAAGAAATTTGTTGATTGCTAGCAAACACCAGATTGCAAGCTTCCCGAACCCCCGTAAAAGCTTCTGCTGTATCCTGCGCTGTTTTCACCCCTGCCGCGACTGTTTTGCGGCTTTCTTCCGTTGCTTTCACCGTCGAGTCGATCGCGCCCTTAATTTCTGGAATAATACCATTAATCTTTTGCGCGGCTTGTTGGCTTTCATCTGCTAATTTACGGATCTCGCTGGCTACCACCGCAAAACCTTTGCCATACTCACCAGCCCTGACAGCTTCCACAGCCGCGTTAAGAGCCAGCATATTTGTCTGAGTGGCTAAATCGCTAACTAAATTTGCCAAAGTCGAGATATTGCCAATCTGACTTGTGCTATCCCCCAGGCGCTGATTTTGCTGAGAAATTGCTGCCACAGCTTGTCTAAGACTCAGCATTTGATTGAGAGTTTCTTCAACTTTTTGAGTTCCTTCTTGCGCGAGGGTTAAAGCTTGGCGAGCGGCGACGGCAACAGCCTCAGCTTGCTCGGCTGTCTCCCGAGAAGATATGCCCAATTGTTCTAAGGTTGCAGTTGTTTCATTGACTGAGAGAAATTGCTGGCCGACGACTTGCTCTTGCTCATTCATATTAGATAATATTTGCATAGAGAATGACGATATTTGATAGATCAATCCTCGAATCAGCTTAATTAGTTGTCGCAGCACCAAAAATCCTAATCCCAGAACAGTACCCAGGGACAATACAGCAATAATAGTAGCTATTTTTTTAAGAACAAAAATAGAAGCAAACAGCGAATATTTAGGTGCTTGATTCACAATCACAATGAATTTGTTGTTGTTTTCTTTACTCAGAAAAACTGTATCATAGCTAATCACTCGATCGCCGAGGTCAATATTGCCTTTGCCACCAGAAAGTATTTGTGTCACTACCTCTGCCACATAATCTTTTTGGACATTTTCATTCGTTTTTGTTTCATAACCCCATTCTTTTTTAGAAGTGGGATGGTAGATGTAGCTACCATCTTGATTTAACATAAAACCTTTCTCTGAATTATCATGATTCATGTTTTTAACTATATCAATCAGATTCTTTCCCAAAGAATTGGCAATCAAAATGCCTTTTCTTTCTCCTTTGGTATTAAAAACAGGAGTGGCGTGACGAATGGTTGGCTTGTAAGGAATTTCTATTTTACCGCGCTCCTGATTGAGATTGAATTGAGACACATAAATTTCGCCCGGTTTTAGCTTCATAGTTAAGTAAAAGTAATCCCTATGAGCCTGATTTTGTAGTTCTGAAGTTGGAACTATTTTGAGCGTTTGGCCGTCAGAATTTACGCGCACGAGTTCGTTGCCATTCTCATCTATATAACGCAATTGCATATAAGATTGCTTAATTGCCATCATTGATGCAAATGTGATTTGCATTCGATCGACCCAATTTTGATAAGTTGAATTAGTTTCTTTGTCTGCTCCATTTCCATCTCTAGCTTTAATTATTCCTTGAAGAGCAGGAGATTTGCTGAAGAATAAAACATCGTAACTGATATTTTCTAGTTTGTTGACTATTTGCTCTCCGCTGGATGTGACACTTTCAGTAAGATTAGTTAAGGCTAAGGTTTGGAGTGCTGCTTCGGAAGAGGAAATTCCATACCAGCCAACAAGAGATACTGGAATCAAGGTACTTAAAATTAAAAGCAGTAGCAGTCGGTTTTGAATTTTTCTGAAAAATTTATTAATCATGGGGAGTGGCTAATTGCTAATTGGTAATCGATAATCGCTAATCAGTAATAAATAAATCTTACTTCCTTCAACTACACTGCTGATTTGAGATTTTGGGCTGCTTGGTTTAGTTGAACAATGCCGAGTTTGACTTGAGAAATACTGGCGGCAGTTTCTTGAGTGGCGAGGTGAAGAGAGTTGACGGATTCAACTACATCCTGAATGGCGATTGCCTGGTTTTTCGATGTGACGGAAATTTGTTTGCTGTTTGCAGCAATGCGATCGATCGCCCTGGCAACCCCAGCAAATGCGTCTGCGGTTTTTCGGGCAATTTTTACTCCATTTTCTACAGTTTTTGTGCCGTCATCCGTCACTGTTGCTGTCAAAGTAATAGCTTTCTGGATTTCTGCAACTAAAGCATTGATGTTGCTAGCAGATTCCTTGCTGCGATCGGCTAATTTGCGAATCTCGCTAGCAACAACAGCAAATCCTTTACCGCTTTCACCGGCTCTAACTGCTTCGACAGCAGCGTTAAGGGCGAGCATATTTGTTTGGTTGGCTAAATCGCTGACTAAACTGGATATATTGCCAATGCGATCGGTTTGCTCGCTTAAATGCAAAATTTGTTTTTGAATTGCTCCGACATTTTCTGTCAAAGTTGCCATTTCTTTCAAGGTATTATCTACTGCTTGACTGCCTCCTGCTGCAAGTTTAAGAGCTTGGACTGCCCCAAAAGCGGCAGCTTCGGCTTCGGAGGCACAAGCTTTGCTTGATTCGCTCAATTCGTTCATTGTAGTCGCAGTGCGATCGACAGCAGATAGTTGTTGGCTGGCGATGCGCTTCTGCTGTTCGATGGTGACAGCAATTTGGGACGAAGAAGAGGCGATCGCCCGTACAATGTGATTAACCGAGCGAGTAGTTCGACTAGCTAAAAAAATTGCGATCGCGCTAACAACAGCAGCAGTGAACCCAACTCCTGACATCAAAGTATACAGTAACTCTTGTTGGGGAGCAAATACATTTTTTGTATCGTTAGCAATAATCACGCTCCAGCCCAAT
>NZ_JAEQCB010000004.1:0-66583 GCF_020738785.1 Microcoleus sp. PH2017_05_CCC_O_A
TTTATTCTTGAGAAGTAATTCAATTATCTCTTGCTTCTTTTTTTCAGACTCAAACCTATTGATTACAGAAAAAAAGGTGTTATCATTCACCTTGGCGCCTCGCTCGATCAAGGCTTTCATTGCTTGAGAATTGCCACTTTCTGCTGCGATGTTGAGTGCTGTTTGTCCAGTATCGTGACGGGGGAGATCGATCGCCTCCATGTCTGCACCGCTGGCGATTAAAAGGTCGATCGCCCCGCTACCCCGTCCAGCAGCCGCCGCGTGCAGGGGCGTTTGTCCTGATTTGTCGAGAGCCCTTACATCCAATCCTTTTTGGAGAAACAACTGTACAATTGCCTGATTTGGGCCAAAAGCAGCCGCGTGTAACAGTGTTTGGTTTAAATAAGTCTTGAAATGGATATCTGCATTTTTTGCCAAGAGATTTTCGACTGCTGCGCGATCGCCCGTGTAAGCAGCACTAAACAGCAAAATGTTGATATTATCTATTTTCGGCAATTCCCATTCATCTAACATATCCCCAATTCTCACCCGATCGCCCTGCCAATGCACAGACACAAGTTGCACCATGTCAACACTTGTACCATTCAACTCTTTTCCAGCCGCATCCAACAGAAATACATCGCAGGGGGCATCGCTTCCTCCACCGGGCATAGAAAACAGCATCGGATATCTGAGAATCGCGATCGAATATTTGCCATCAGGACTAAATTCGGCCGTGCGAATACCCAATTTCATAATTTGTCGGGGGGCAACGGAGAGGATAATTAACAAGCCTAAAATACCAAGACAGCCAAAACGAAAGAAACGCATAATTATCTTAAGGTAGCTTATGCGATCGACTATAGCAGTGCTAAATGAGTCGTAAAGTTTTTTACCCCACCCCAACCCTCCCCTTATTAAGGGGAGGGAGTAAGAAATTTACAAATGATTTAGGATTGCTATATAACTTTTAACCTATGTCGGTCGATCGCACTTTGGGAATTAGCAAACAACGATCGCGATCGCACCTGCAAATCTTTCAGCAGCATGGTGACGCCAGATAGAGCGACTTTTGGACGATCGGCAAAATTTACTGCAAGCTAGACTAGAGTTGTAATGGTCGTTCTCGATCGACAATTTACAACAACTCAGGAAAAAACATTCATCCAGCAAAGCCCGGGAATTCCCGTTGGAGCTTGTGCTGGTTGTTCCCTTCGTGTTACTACTGAGTTACGAAACTTCCGCATATCCTCGGCGAGGAACTAAGCTTTTCCCAAGTCTGAGCAATTGCTGCATTCCTATCCGCTGTTTCCGTTAAACTTTGGTCAGGAACCCAACTCTAAAGAGATTGGGCTTGCAAGAGAAATCAAGTAAGCCATTCTGACCAGCCTAAGTCTTCACTGACTACGTTATTTGGGTCACGACACCCTGTGGATGCGACGCCAGTCTCCTGCTCTGTCGCTAGTGGTTAAACAGTTTTAAGGTCACTGAAACAGTGCTGCTAGCCCAACAAGCCCTTATAACATTGGCGAGGCGAACATTACCCCGCAAGGGAGGCTCCACAAGAGCAAACATTATGCGTACAGGGTTGCAAGGTTTGAAACGGTAACTGTCCCGTTGAAAGTGCATTACAAAAGTACACCAAACCAAGCAACTCCAAGGCGGTAATGGCAAGAAAGATTCAAGGCGGTTGAAACCGCCCGGGTTGTTTCCCTCTCAGGTCTAAAGACTCTGAGTTTCTCACTTACCGAATAGTTTGATGATTTTTGAGCGCCTTGAAATACTACAGCCAACATCCTAACGCTTTCTCGATCGACTATCTCAACGACTTACGAGGAGCAATTCTCGCCTCACCTTACTTTGCAACCAACAACCTCAACCGCGATTTCATCGGCACAAAAGGCTTTTCCGTGGTATTTGGGCGCGCTCAAATCGCCGAAGTCGAGCGCCGATTCCCGTTGTTCAAACCCTATCTAGACCAAGCATTACAGCCGGAATGCAACGCTTTTTACCTCAATCCCCTGCTTCTAGGCGAAGGTTCCCGCGTCGATCCGCATATCGATCGATCTTTGCGATCGTACTGCAAAACGGTTGAACCTCCCGCCGCCGTCAGCGTTTTGTACGTACAAGTTCCCCCAAATTTGCAAGGCGGAGAGTTGATACTCCGGCGCAACAAACAGCAAGTCGGACAGATTAAGCCACAAGTCAATTCACTGATCTATTTTCAAGGAGATTTGACACACTCAGTCAACGCCGTAAAAAGTAGCGGAACTCGCTTAAGTTTGGTTTGCGAACAGTACAGTTTGAGCGCCACAGAATTACAAGATATTCCCGGATTTACAATCGAGTCTCGGGCGGCGAAAGCAAAGAATAAGTGAAGTTTATTCGATAATTGATATCTGATCCAGTGAATGAATCAAAATGCTTGTAGGGGCGGGTTAACCAACAATTTATGGCTCAAACCAACAATCTCATAAACCCGCCCCCACCACGCGACAAAATTAGCTCGCGCGCAATTCAACGGACATGAAATGAGCTAGTAGCTAGTAGGGTGCGTCAGCTTTGAACTCTCAATTATTGACAAAATAACCCGCTGCTGACACACCCTACAACTCAAATTCTGCCGTTATGTGCGATCGGGCGATCGCCCCTTCGCCAAAAAAACTAAACTTTTGTAGCCTACGATACATTTATTTTCTTAATCATTGTTTACAATTTCCAAGTGTAGATTGTGTACTCTCCATAATTCCCCAAAACCCTAAACAAGTGCGTTGTTTGGTGGACAGCGATTTATCGATCGTCGAACCATTAAAAACCATAAGTAGTTTTGACCAGAATTCATAGGAATTAACTCGCACAAAATTTTTGAGCTTACCAGGGTGAAAATTAGCCAGCAAATCTGTGCAGCGCCGACATCTACGATGTTGACTCAAATTAGTACAGTCTCCAGTCATCTATTTGCTTGCTAATAATCGAAATCCAACCGCATCTATGGAACACCGGATTCTCACCAACACCGACGGCGAAGAGATTCCGCCTCGCTCCTCCAATCTTTGAGAGCCAGCCAAACAAGGCATTCTCCAAAAAGTTAGGTCAGACTAAAAATGTTGGTAAATCCAACATATTCGTCAACGGTTAGAATTGCACTAACCTATATTTTTTCACAGCTACTCGTCCTTAATTCGCATAAAAATAACCATGAGTGGAAACGAATCGCGCATTCAAGCAATTTCTCAAATCGTCAACCGCCAAATAACTCCTGCAAAGCCTCCCAAGCGGTTAGAAGAAATGTGGGCAACAGACGTGTTTAGTCTGAGCAAAATGCAAGAAAGCCTGCCCAAAAGCATTTTTAAATCAGTCAAAAATACCATTCAAACAGGTACAACACTCGATCCTTCCGTAGCCGATGTAGTTGCAGTAGCAATGAAAGATTGGGCTATTTCCAAAGGAGCCCTCTACTACGCCCACGTATTCTATCCACTAACAAATAGCACCGCCGAAAAACACGACGGTTTCATCTCCGTCCAAAGCGACGGCTCCGTCATCTCAGAATTTGCAGGTAAACTGCTAGTACAAGGCGAACCCGACGGTTCATCCTTCCCCAACGGTGGCATTCGCTCCACCGCAGCAGCTCGCGGATACACAGCCTGGGATGTCACCAGCCCCGCCTATGTCATGGAAACAGACAACGGCATGACATTGTGCATTCCCACTGTTTTCATCTCCTGGACAGGTGAAGCCCTAGACAAGAAAACCCCGCTTTTGCGCTCCATTGCTGCCATGAACAAAGCAGCAACCAGAGTCTTAAAACTGCTAGGAAATACCGAAGTCGCTCCCGTAAATTCCAGTTGCGGTGCCGAGCAAGAATACTTCCTGATCGATTCCAACTTCGCCAACAGCCGCCCCGATTTGTTATTAGCAGGTCGCACCCTGTTTGGCAAGCCTCCTGCCAAAGGTCAGCAATTTGACGACCACTATTTTGGAGCAATTCCAGAGCGCGTTCAAGTCTTCATGCAAGAAGTAGAAGAAAGAATGTACCGCCTGGGAATTCCTGCCAAAACTCGCCACAACGAAGTAGCACCAGGTCAGTTTGAAATTGCACCCTTTTTTGAAGCAGCAAACGTCGCCAGCGACCACCAACAATTAACCATGACAATTCTCCGCAACACCGCGAAGAAACATGGTTTTATGTGCTTGCTGCACGAGAAGCCTTTCGCAGGAATCAACGGTTCCGGCAAACACGTCAACTGGTCAGTCGGTAACGCCACCCAAGGCAACTTATTAGATCCAGGCGATACACCACACTCCAACATACAGTTCCTAGTTTTCTGCGGCGCTGTAATTCGCGGCGTTCACAAATACGGCCCCTTGTTGCGCGCCGTAGTTGCAACTGCTAGCAACGACCACCGCTTGGGCGCCAATGAAGCTCCGCCAGCAATTATCTCTGTCTATTTGGGATCCCAATTAGAAGATATCTTCGATCAAATTAGCAAGGGGGGTATTAAGGATTCCCAAGGTCGCGGAATCATGAATTTAGGCGTAGAAACACTGCCTGTTTTCGTCAAAGATGCCGGCGACAGAAACCGGACTTCGCCCTTTGCCTTTACTGGAAACCGCTTTGAATTCCGCGCAGTAGGTTCGGGTCAATCTGTTTCCGGCCCGCTGGTCGCGATGAATACAATTCTTGCAGATTCTTTGGACTGGGTTGCTAACAAATTAGAAAGCGCTTTGACCAACGGAACTGACCTGAATGCTGCCATCCAAACAGTTCTGAAAGAAGTGATGGACGAGCATGGTGCTGTGGTATTTGGCGGCAACGGCTATTCTGAAGAATGGCACAAAATGGCCGTTGAAGAACGCGGTTTAGCTAACTTGCGGACTACCGCTGATGCTTTGCCCGTATTGAAGGCAGAATACATTGAGGACTTGTTTGAAAAGACAGGTGTTCTCACTCCGGTTGAATTGGAAAGCCGTTTTGATGTGTATGCAGAGCAGTATATACTGGCTATTGAAGTCGAAGCAAAATTGGTCGGCAGCATTTCCAAAACAATGATTTATCCGGCAGCGGTGAGATATTTGTCGGATCTTTCTAACACAATTGCTGGCTTGAAAGAGATTGGCATTGAATTAGAAAAGGCAACTGCTCAACAAGTCGCGACGCTGGTTAAGTCGATGATGGATACTGCGAGCAAGTTGAGTGATGCTTTGAGCAAGCACGATTTTGCTACAACTGAAGAGCATATGCAGTATGCTTCGCAAACCATTCGTCCTTTGATGGATGAGGTTCGTCAGTATGCTGATGCTTTGGAAGCTGAAGTGGCTGATGATTTGTGGCCGCTTCCTACTTATCAAGAAATGCTGTTTGTTAAGTAAGCTGTTGGGCATCTAAATTGTATTTTTGGGGCGGGCTTTCTGGCCCACCCCACAAGACTTTTCTTAAACTTGACTATACAATTTCAATGCACTTGTGCTTAATCGCAAACCTGGTTAATTTCTGGTGAGATTTGTGGGGACACGGCAATGCCGTGTCCCTACAATATTATTTTCGGGTAGGGACACGGCACTGCCGTCTCCTTTGATGTTATGGTTAAAAACTTTATTTTAATCAACGCCCTACAGTTGCTATCAACCGGATTTCAGCGCTCCCGGCAAACAGGCAAAGCAGGCTTCGATCGCTGCGGAACTTGAGCCATTTGATTGTATGCTACAAGCGTTACTTGTCCATCAGCATTTATCACCCAACCTTGAGCGGGAATCACTGGCTGGGGCTGAATTTCTATTTCTGCTTTTGTACCCTGTAGATTTTGACTGCTACCGACGGCCGGTTCCACCCAACTAAACAGGGTAGAATCGCTGCTGAGCAAATCATTTGGGTTCGCAGGTATTCCTCCTTTACCAGTAATAGTAAACTCACTTCCCGCCCCTTGAGTGCAAGGATTAGCTACAATTAACGCCTCTGGAGAGATAACATTTTGTGGCAATTCTACCAATCCTTGAGCCGGATTGACACCAGAAGTGCTAAACGTTACTGCCCCTTGCAAAGCCGGGCCAGCCTGTTGAGAAATAGCCGCGATGTCGCTAGTGGGAATTAAAGAAGTTGGATTCACTTGTAAGTTAGCAAATTCAGCATCAGTCAATCCTAAAGTGCTTCTAGCTGCTTCGCGATTAATGCTCGTAAAACCAAATATATTCGGTACATTGACTGTAACTTGTCCGCCCCTGGCTGTGCGAGCATTGGCTGTAATATCGCTATTTTCACGCGGGAGGGCTAACAAAATATCGCTATTAATTCTGATATTTCCACCTTCAGAAATACCAGCATCGGTGGTAATTCTGCTATTGCGCCGCAACTGGATGGATCGCGATCGCAGATTAATATTTGCCCCAGTACCAGATACGGTTGTACCATCAATGCTGGCTTTGTTATCCAGGGCGATCGCATCAGCAACAACGTTGATATTGCCAGCGCGTCCCGATCCAATACTTGCCACATTGACCGTTGCCCCATCCCTAATAATCAATTGATTAACATTCAGATTCAACGAGCCCGCATTCCCCGTAGCGTTGGGATTGACAAAACTAAACGCCCTGCCAGCCGAAGCCTCAATTCTACTGCTGAACCGACCGTTATTCCCACTGCCTTGGACTTCTGTGCGATCGGCATTAATCGTAATATCTCCCGCATCTGCTGCACTCAAAGAACCCGCAGTAATAATGCCCCCATCCCGCAGAGTGAGCCTGGGTGTAGAAAGGCGGATATCTCCACCTCTACCAGAGCTTGTAGTTTGAGTGCCAAGAACACTCGGTGCGAAGCCCGCATTCCCCCCTGTCAAAACTCCAGACACGCCGCTCACTTCGATCGAGTCTGAAGCTCTGATAGTTAAAGTTCCTCCTGGCCCCCCACCGGTAGAAAACACATTTTCACCAATAATCGTACCCGTCGATAAAGTAATTACAGCTCCATTAGAAACAGTCAGCCGCTTAGTGTCGATCGTAATATCCCCAGCTTTCCCCTTTCCATCGAAAGAGCTAGTAGCCAGAGTAGTTTGCCCCGTACCTCCACCCAGACTCCCCGACAATTCTACAGATTCATTCGTTTTAATCGCGATATTCCCCGATGCTCCATCACTACGGCTGATGCCGATCAGACTGGCTCCATCGCGCATGATTAACCGTTGTGCGTCAACAGTGATACTTCCGCCTTGGCCGGTACTTCCACGAGTTGTGCCGCTGTTGAGCACTGAACCGATCAATTCGACGGTGTTAGCACGGATATTCAGATTTCCGGCATTTGCAGCAGTAAAGGTACTGGTACCGCCCAGTGCCCCATCGCGCAGCAGCAGCCGAGGAGTGTCAATGTTAATATTTCCAGCGGCTCCACTACCAGCAGTACCAGCACTCAGCATAATTTGCGGGTCAAAAGGGTTGAACGCTCCAGAGGCTAGATATTGGCTATAAACCCGCTGATAGCCTTCAATTCCCAGCCCGCTCATTTCTACTGAGTCAGTAGCGTGGATGTTTAAATTGTTCCCCTTCCCATCTCCGAGTGTGGCGCTGAGAATTTGCGACCCTTTATCTACTCGCAAGTTTTGGGCATTAATATCAATACTTCTGCCATCAAGATTTCCGAGTGTTAGGCTATAAATTCCTGAACTACTGACGGTGACATTAGAACCTCTGATGTCAATTTTTCCACCGCCTAATCCGCTGGTATTTATCAATGCACCGTTCATTTCAATGTTGCCAAAGTTCTGAATATTGCTGTAGTTTAAATTCAGACCTAAAGCTGTTGGTTCAAATTGTACTAAACCTGGAGTTTTCACACTTCCTAATAATATTTGTCCGGTATAAGCTGTTAAATTGCCGCCGTTTAGTTGAATGTCTCCACCAATTAAGGCTAAAGTTTGACCGGGGTCTACGGCTAAACCAAGTTTGTTAGAAACAGGAACCTCTATCGGTAGTGGTGGTAAGGTTGGTGTGGGGCCCATTGCTTGGGAAGTGTTGACAATTGTACCGGGATTGTCTCGAAATCTCAAGCCCACAGGAATATTAATCGCTAATAACGGCACGGCGCTGGGGTTCGCGCTGCTAAATTCAAAGCCGTTATTAAAAACAATACTATCAGCGGTTGAACCGATAAATGAGCCGCGTAAATCTAATCGAGCATTGGGGCCGAAGATAATTCCTTTCGGATTGAGTAAGAATAAGTTGGCGTTTCCTTGTACTCCTAATGTTCCTAAAATATTGGAAGAATTGCTACCTGTGACGCGGGTAAAAATGTTAGCAATGCCGTTAGGATTGGCAAAATATGCGCCTCTACCTTCACCGACGTTGAATTCGCGGAAACTGTGAAATAAGCTAGAACCGCGACTTGCACCGCCTTCTATGCGGTCTGATGGTAGGTTATTGATGCTGTCGGAGACTGTGCGGGAGTTTTCAGTTCCTAAAGTGCGATCGGGGATGATTTGAGCAATTGTGGCAGTGGGAAATAGCAATAAGAAAGCAAAAAATAGGGCGGAAGATTTGCGAGGCATAGTTTAACATCTCTTAGAACTTAGGGAGAACAAATTTGGATGGACGATCGACATTTGTGTTTTCAGAATAGCCGATCGCCCAAACTCAAATTCCCTCATCAATCAAACGATTTGTTTGCTCGCGGGTTCCCCCGTACCAGGAGGTACTACTGAATCGCCAAAAGCAATCCGCAGAAAAGGCGGAGCCAAGAAAGTCGTCAGAATCACCATGATAATAATCGAGACTTCCAACGGCTTATCCAACACCCCACTCGCCGAACCAATTCCGGCAAAAACCAAACCGACTTCGCCCCGAGGAATCATCCCAACTCCGATCGCCAATCGATTGATTCCGGGCACACCAAACACCACCCAACCTGTAACAATTTTGCCAATAATCGCCACCACAATCAAGAAAGCAGATGGGTTTCACCAATTCATCCAACTCTGTGCGCGCATCGCTTTTATCCAACACCAAACCAGCCGCAAACGCACCCAAAATCGCTTCCAGATGAATTGCGTTGCCCAGAAATGCCATGAATAAGGCGAAAATAAAGGCCGGGATAATAATATTGCCGCGAGTTTTGAGTTGGCCCACCACCGCCGAGAAGGTTTTGTCGAAGACACCGCCCAACAGAATCGAACCTAACAGAAATACAGTGGCGCTGACAATTAAATAGATGACATTAACAACATCAATTTCACCAGTTTTAGCTAAGCTAGCGACAACAGCTAGGACAATAATTCCCAGCACATCATCAATCACTGCCGCACCGACAATAATTTGACCTTCTTTAGATGTCAGTTGTCCTAAATCAGACAACACTTTCGAGGTAATTCCGATGCTGGTTGCTGTCAAAGCCGCACCTGCAAAAATTGCCGGAATTGCTGGAGTGTGGAAAATTACCATCAAGCCAACAGTACCGGCGGCAAAGGGAACAGCCACGCCTACACAGGCGACAACGACGGCTTGAACTCCGACTTGTTTTAGTTGATTGAGATCGGACTCTAAGCCAATTTCAAACAGCAGAATAATTACGCCTAATTCGCCCAGCACAGAAATGATTTCACTCTGCGATTCAAAGACACTGGTAAGGGCGGCAGGGGATAGATGGTTGAGCGATTGTAGAACACTCATAATCCCGGAGTCTGAAGCTGACAGCCCGCTTTCGGAAAAAACGATCAGGTGTAAAGCAGACACCCCGACAATTACCCCTGCTACCAATTCACCCAATACGGGCGGTAAATCGAAGTTTCTCGCTACTTCTGCGCCTAATTTACTGGCGATATAAATCACTACTAAACTGAGCAAAACTCCGCTGAGGACGATCGGCGAATTTTCGGGATCGACTGTTGCTAGCAAAGGTATGGGAGCAATTAGCGGTGCTATCCCTGAACTGAAAGCTGTAATTGTATGGTTCACAAACATGAGTGATGTGATGGTAATAAAGATGATTCTACGCTGATTGATGATTGAATTTATGAAGTGTAGTAGGGACACGGCGCCGTGCCCATAGGTGTCAACTTATGACTACAACCCTTGATAAGTCTCGTTTTTACCTGAGTCCAGATCCCCCTAAATCCCCCTTAAGAAGGGGGACTTTGAGAAGACTCCTGTCCCCCCCTTCTTAAGGGGGGTTAGGGGGGATCTGGCTTTAATCGTCAAACAATAGTCTCTGAATGGGTTTGACGTTAAGTTGACACTAATGGGCATTGCCGTGTCCCTACGGGGATTGAGCGATAGGCGGGTGTACTTCATAAATGTGGAATTTGCTGTATCAAGCAAAACTTGAAGAACCCAAATCTGGGGGAACATCCTGCCATCTTCCTTGTCCTACTGCTTGAATTGCTTCTTTTAGCATGATATCGCCGGTATAAATTGCTCTACCAACGATCGCACTTTTGACACCAATTGGTTCCAAAGCCAACAAACTTAACAAATCTGCGATCGAACTGACGCCGCCGGAAGCAATCACCGGAATCGAGATGGCGCTAGCAATTTCCCGCAAAGATTCCAAATTCGGCCCTTCCATGGTGCCGTCGCGGTGAATGTCGGTGTAAATAATTTCAGCCGCCCCTAATTCTGCCATTTTTTGCGCCAATTCTGTCGCTAAAACTTCGGAAGTTTCCAGCCAGCCTCTGGTAGCAACTTTACCGTTTCTGGCATCGATTCCGACGAGAATTTGACCTGGAAATTCGGCACACAATTCACCGACTAATTGCGGTTGTTCGACGGCGACAGTGCCGAGAATGGCGCGCTGAACGCCTAATTTGAGAATTGCCGCGACAGAAGGGCGATCGCGCATTCCGCCTCCTAATTGACAGGGAACGTCTACTGCGCGGACGATCGCCTCAATAGCTGCTAAGTTTACAGGATGACCTGCTTTTGCCCCATCGAGGTCTACCAAATGCAGCATTGTGGCGCCTTCATTTACCCACTGTCTGGCGACTTCGACGGGATTTTCGTTAAAAGTTTGGGACTTGGCGTAGTCTCCCTGATAGAGTCTGACGCATTTTCCGTCCAAAAGGTCGATCGCTGGAATTACATTCATAATATTTGGGAATTGGGGAATTGGGGAATTGGGAATTGGGAATTGGGAATTGGGAATTGGGAATTGGGAATTGGTAATTGACTGCTGTCAACTGTCAACTGTCAACTGTCAACTGTTTAAATACCTTCACAACCGCTATTTAAATGAAACATAATCGATGACGATAGAGTTGACCACAAAGGAGTATCAATCTCAGCTTCTCGCAAAGCTTCAGCCGTCCAGTCATTGCAAGTTCTCAAAATAGAGTAACTGCCTTTTGCTTCATAAAAACTGTCAGTGTTGTAGTAGCCGTAGCTGATTTTTATTTTATTACCTGCTGCGTCTAATTGGAATGTATTTTTAAGGAAATTTACCAGCCTCCGATAATTTTTCCCACTAATTTTAACACATTTGGTTTCTATATCTTGAGGAAAAACTCGATAACCTTGAACGTGGAGGGTAGACGGAGTAGGGAGAAATAGAGCATTGAAAGCTATAACTGGGTTGATGGTTGCTGAGGTGGGACTTTCCAGCATAAAAGCTCGATCTCCCCAGCCAAAAGACAAATATTTATAATCATAATTTGCCTCTCGTCCTATTTGTGTAATTGGTAAATATTGATTCCAGTCAAAGTATTGATTTTTAACTGGAACGATGATTTCGGTGTGGATGCCTTGGTTAGAAACTTGTACGCTAACTGTGCAATTTTTTTGCGAGGACTCTCCCCACTTTCGGGGAGTCAGGTAGCCGATTGCAGCAAGGATAGCAATCAGACATAAATTAAGAATACAAATGCGGTAAATTAATTTAGTGTTAAACATTATATCTATTTTCAAGGTTCGTAGTGAGGACTTTAGTCCTTAATAATCTTAAGAAGAAGGACTGAAGTCCTCACTACGAACGAAGAAGAAGAAGGACTGAAGTCCTCACTACGAACGAAGAAGAAGAAGGACTGAAGTCCTCACTACGAACGGTTTTAAACAGGCGGGCGTTGCATCTTTGTGGGAAAGAATTCTTGCAGGGCAGAATTTCGCTGTTCGGGAGTTTCGCTGGCCCAATTTGACAAGCTTTCATAGAAAAAGAAGGAAACCCCTGCAAAATTTCTCTTTCGGACTGCTTGCACTTGCTCTTGAATTTGTGACAGCGGAATAGAACTGTTTTTCAAACCTGTTAAAATACCGATCGCAGTTGGAATGTGCTTTTTGGCGAGTTTGACTTCTTCCCGTTCCAGTTCGGCATTAAAACGCTTGATATCATTGCGATACACCTGTATTATAAGTTCTTCGATGTAACCGCGTCTTTCCCAGCTAAACCAGTCCTGCAAGTGGGCGGGTAAAGCAAAGTGCAACGGATTGGGAGATAAACTAATAATACATTTTTGTTTGCGGGATTTGATGGCGCGGGAAATTCGCCCCATGAAGTCGTTGATTTTGTCGGCGCGCCAGCGGATCCAGAAGGTTTCGCGGGCGTCATTGGAGGGAGGACTTTTGATTTGTTTTTCATACATTAACACTGTTTGCGGCTCGTAGCCAAACTCTACGGGCAAACCGAAATGGTCGTCAAATTGAATGCCATCTAGATCGTAATTATCGACGATTTCTAAGATTAAATCTAAGATAAATTTCTGAACTTCCGGATGAAAAGGATTCAGCCAAACTCGATCGTGCGTGCCTTCTTTCCAAATAGTTGAACCGTCGCGTCGCGTCGCCAGCCAGTCAGGGTGAAGTCTGGCTAATTCCGATTCGGCGGGAGCCATGAAACCAAACTCAAACCACGGGATTACTGCTATACTTTTTTTGTGGGATTGTGCTATAATTTCTTTGAGAATGTCTCGGTCTTGCAATCCTGGTGATGGGTCGATCGACTTTCCGAATACTCGTTTGGCTACAGCGCTGGGATAAAGCGTATAGCCTCCTTGCCAAACCGTAGGATAAATGGTGTTAAAGTTGAGTTTGTCCAGTCGATTTACAGCGTCAATGATGTTGCTGGGGGAGAAAATAACGTCGCTGTCAATATTAGTCAGCCAGATGCCGCGCAATTCGGTGGTTGGGGTTTTGGGTGCAGTTTGAGCTTCCATTCGGGGGGAGAAAATTGCGGCGGAGGTAAGGGCGATCGCAAAAACAACTATTAAAGCCAGTATCCGCCGCCATTTGTGCAGTTTAATCATCAATTTTTCGCAAACACCACAATCTAATATCATACTGTAACGTTCGCACTGCAAACCTGACTTTCTTGAACCCGCGGAGGCGGGTTTTGTCTGTATAGTCGCGGTTTCAACCGCCGAGTCTTTCTTCAACCCGCCTCCTCGGGTTTTGTCTGTCTAGTCGCGGTTTCAACCGCCGAGTGGCAATTTCATCACTTGGCGGTAGTGCGATTCAATCTCGCCCACCATCGGCGATTGGCGCTTGCTACTCCACTCGCTGCGATCGAATAATTGCCGCCTCAAACCATCAACATCAATGGTTTTCACCTTACCTTCAGCGACAATTTGTTTGCCGTTTACCCAAACGCTATCTACCGTATTTGTCGGGCGTCCCAAAATTAGCAAACCAATCGGATCGGTGCGCGGCAACAATGATAAACTGGTTAAATCGTACAGCACCAAATCCGCTTTTTTGCCGACAGTTAGCGAACCAATTTCATCGCCGAGATTCAAGCCTTTTGCTCCCCCCAGCGATGCCATTTCTACAGACTGGCGCGGTGTAATCCAGTGGCGGTAATCCAAATCCGTAATATTGTGCAGAATTGAACCCATTTTAATCGCTTCCAGCAAATCTTGAGAGTCGTTGCTAGCGGCGCCGTCGCAGCCAAAAGATACGTTTACTCCAGCTTGGCGGTATTTTAAAATCGGTGCAATCCCGCTTCCTAAGCGCAGGTTGCTGAGGGGATTGTGTACAACAGTCGATTGAGTTTCTGCCATAATTGCAATGTCGGCATCGTCCAGCCACACGCAGTGCGCTAAGGAAGTGCGCGGACTTAAATAACCGATTTGTTGCAAATGTTCGACAGCGCTACAGCCGTATTTTTCGCGAGCTAACTGTTTTTGAGCGGGCGTTTCTAAGAGGTGGGCGTGCAGGCAAAGATTGTAGCGATCGCCCAAATCGATGCAGCCTTCAAACAAAGCATCAGAACACAGTTGAATTCCCGTCGGTGCCAGCAATATATTAACACCTTTTTCTGGATAGTGAAACTGTTTGATAGCTGCTTCCATGAGTTCCAAAGTTGCATTTGTCGAGCGAATGTAAGCCGCGTGCTCGATGCCACCCTCGCCCGCAGGCATTCCCGCTGTCAGGGATTCATCTTGAATTAACGGCCCGATAAAAGCGCGGATGCCGATTTCTTGATAAGCGCGAACTGCCGCAGCAATTGTCTCTAATTCTTGCCCCGGAATCAAAACTAAATGATCGACTACGCTTGTGCCGCCCGAGAGCAATGTTTCTACCGCAGTTCCCAAGGCACTCAAGTAAACTTGTTCCGGATCGAGAGGCGTGAAATCGTACAGTTCGCCAATCCACAACTCCAGCGGTAAAGGCGGAATAATCCCGCGCTGCCACATTTCAGAAGAGTGCGTGTGCGCGTTGACAAAACCGGGAAGCAGCAGCTTATTTTTGCCATCGATTGCTGTTTCTGTAGGAGCTAAATTGGGCGCGATCGCACTTATGCAATTATTCGCCACTTGCACGTCTGCGGTTTCATAACCACTCTCAACCGGAATCAAAGCATTTTGGATTGTAAAACTCATAGATTTAGCTTTTCTGGTGAATTCACATCTATTTCTATTTTAGGACTAGATCATCTTCTTTTATCTCGTTCTCAGCCTTTTAAATATCGTTTAATCTCGTTCCCAGGCTATGGCTGGTAATGCATATAAGCGAGAAAGAGCCTCGCCTGTGGTTTACTGGAGGTAGAGCCTCCTGCAAGGAATTTCCAGGCTATGGCTGGGAACGATAAAATAGCCTGGAAACTAGAAACTTTTTGCCTAAATTTGGTTAATTTCAATAAAGCATCAAGTAGATCGAAACAGTTACGTTTGATACTGAGACTTAATCTTAGCAAAGATTTAAGATATCGCAAGTTAGCAACAATCAAAGAGTTATAAAATTGAAGTGGTTTTTCAGTCGCAATCTAATATGAATCCAGATAGCCTCCGCACCTTGGGCGTTGCGCCAAATGCTTGGAAAGTTGATGCTAAAATTGCCGACATCACCCGATCGCCGATCGCGCCTCAACCTGTTACCCTAGAAACAGAAACGAAAACCCTGCGATTGGACTTAGCAAAAGCAGCGATGCTAGTGATAGATATGCAAAACGATTTCTGTCACCCCGACGGTTGGCTATCACACATCGGCGTCGATGTAACACCTGCGCGCACTCCAATTAATCCTTTGCAAAATTTGCTGCCAAAATTGCGATCGCACGCAGTACCCATTATTTGGATAAACTGGGGAAACCGCCCCGATTTGCTCAATATTAGCGCAGCTTCGCGCCACGTTTACAATCCCACGGGCGAGGGCGTAGGTTTGGGAGATCCGCTACCCAAAAACGGCGCATCTGTTTTGATGGCGGGGAGTTGGGCGGCCGCCGTTGTTGATGAATTAGAACAGAAACCAGAGGATATTTGCATTGATAAATATCGCATGAGTGCCTTTTGGGATACTCCTTTAGATAGTATCCTACGGAACCTGGGAAGAACTACACTTTTTTTTGGCGGAGTCAACGCCGATCAATGTGTCATGGCTACCCTACAAGATGCTTGTTTTCTAAACTACGACTGCATTTTAGTCAAAGATTGTACAGCTACCACATCTCCAGAGTATTGCTGGCAGGCTACTCTTTATAACGTTAAACAATGTTTTGGGTTTTTGTCTGATTCTCAGGCTATGTTAGAAGCAATTAAATAACTAGGGAATTAGTCATTAGTCATTAGTCATTAGTTATTAGTCATTGGTCATTGGTCATTGGTCATTAGTCATTGGTCATTAGCAATAAACTGGGGAGGTTGAGCCACGGACTAATGACTCTGAATGCTCACTAATGACAGCAGAAACATAGGGTGCATCTCATTTTGGCAAGGGCGAAGCATTTCGGCACATAATTTATGAACCAGAATCAGAGATTTACTGCCGAAATGCTTCGCCCCTACGAGTATATTTGCATTCATTGAGATGCACCCGAAACATATAGCAACTGTCCGAGACGGTTAGGAAGTTCTTAATTGCTAAAATCCTGGGTTCTGCTTCCCTCTTCTCTCTTCCCTCTTCCTTCTTCCTTCAGCTATAACAACTCACAACTAAGAATAAAAAAATGACAAACCAGTGCATGATTCCGGTGATGAAATCGCCTCAAGACTACCAAGCATTTCGCATCAGCCCGGGGGATACTAATAGATTAGCCATAGTTTTCGATCCGGCAACCGCGAATGCCTCATTAACTGTTTGCATCGAGATTTTCGATCCGGGCGGAAAAACTCCTCCCAACCGCCATCAATTTGCGGTAGAAATGTTTTTTGTACTCAAAGGAAGAGGGCAAGCGACTTGCGACGGCAAAACAGTTAGTATTAAACCGGGTGATAGTTTGTTAGTGCCTCCAACTGGCACTCACGTCATTGAAAATACGGGCAGCGAACGTCTTTACACTTTGTGCATTATGGTGCCAAACGAGGATTTTGTGGAACTAATTCGCAGCGGTACACCAGTCGAACTCGATGAGGAAGATATGAGGGTTCTCGGGCGATCGGATGTACTCGTGCCGTGCTAGGTTTGTAGTGAGGACTTCAGTCCGCAAAATAAACAGCTAAACGCGCTAAGTTAGATCGTTCGGACTTCAGTATACCTCTTGCAGAAATAGGTAGGAACGGGCAAGATGCCAGTTTCACAATTCAATGCGCCTGAGTTTGAGTGCCGCTTGTTTTCCAGCTTATGACGTGAATCCGGGAACTTGTGCGCCTCCGGGTGCAGCGCGGTTAATTGATGCTAAAATTATGACGCTGACAGTAAGTTGTGGCGGGAGTTGTCCTTCTCAGATTTTACTGCCAATTGGCGATCGCACTTAAAATCCATCAAACTATGAGCGTTATCTTTCACATCACCCGCAGCCAACAGTGGGAAGAAGCAAAACAAGTGCAATCCTATCGCGGAGATACGCTAGATACAGAAGGATTTATCCACTGTTCGACTCTGCCGCAAGTTTTGAAATCTGCCAATAAATTTTTTGTAGGACAAACAGGATTGCTGCTGCTGTGGATTGACTCGGAAAAAATAGAATCTGAACTTAAGTATGAATTTGCCGCCGGTGAGGATTACCCGCACATTTACGGGCCGCTGAATGTGGATGCAGTGTTGCAAGTTTTTGAGTTTGAACCCGGTGCCGATGGCAAGTTTGAATTGCCGGCAGAGTTAACAGCAACTATCAACGAACAAGCTTAGTATCCTGTGAAGATACTTCAACAAACATCACTTATTAGTCAAGGTGTTTGATGATATTACTTTGGTGGTTATCGAGCACATGAATGAAGAGATAGCATCTAAGGATCGCGAATTAAATAATTTACACATATTTGTGGGATGGGCGTCCCGCCCGTCCTTTCGTGACGGGCGGGACGCCCATCCCACAAGAACAATAAAAATTGTAAGTTATTTAATTCTCATTCCTAAGTATTGCCGATAAATCTTCTAATCTGCAAATTATTAAGCTATTAAAACAGCATGGTGCTAAAATTTGACCGAGGATATTTTTTCAATATGATGCTTTTCAAATTATTGCCGATCGCCCTGCTATTATTAAGCTCTGCCATCAGTGGCGGTGCACTAGCACAATCGGCGAAACCCAGCAGACAGATCATCGGGCCGGCGATTGATTGCGATCGCGACGGACAACAGGACGACATCCGCATGGATGATGATGGTGATGGTATACCCGATCGCTGTTTGCTAAATCAAATTAAGCCTGTCATGAATCGGGAAAATTACGATCGAGAATTGAAACAACTTCAGGCTCAACCCTGTCAAAAAGCCACAAAAACCGTCAAAAATATTAGCTACATCATGTGTTCTACCAATGGCGGTAAAACCATTGTCAGTGCATCGGAAGCCCTGGTGGAAGTGGGAGATGGAGTGGGATTTTGGCTAAAAGGCGATCGGGTAAGGGCGATCGTCTTTTTTGGTACGGGTGAAGTTGTTTTCTTCAACCGTGGAGTTTTGGAAGCACAAATGTCGGATAAACGGGAAGTTACAACTGTTTTTACTGCTGATGAACGGCAGCAGTTTGAGAGGCTAGAAAAGAACGGAGTGCAGAAAATTTTGCAAGTATTTAGCAGGTAGATCGGGTTTTTAATAGGGAGAGAGTTTTATGTTTAATGAGGTTAATTTACTTGTTTCTTCCTTTTGCCAGATGACAACCCTTAACTCATCAAACGACAATTTATAATATTTCGAGTCATAGTATATGCCACAATACTTCGGAAAACTCCAAACTACCGAACAGCCTTGGTCAATTATCGGATCAGTACAATCTCTAAGTAAGACCGATTCCCTACGGGATAGCTGCGCTTCACGCACAATTCACTTCAACTGTAGCAACTCCGCTCTCAAAATCACCATCCTCGCCCCAAACTTAATCCGAGTACGAATGTCACCGACAGGTGAATTTAAAGATCGATCGCACTCAATAACTCTCCCCGACGAACAATGGGAAATCGCGCCTTTTGAAGTGCGAGAAACAGCGGAAAAAATCGAAATTGAAACAGCACAAATAACAATTTCTGTCAAGCGCGATCGCCCTGCCATCGAATGCTTTGACAAATCAGGAAAACCCTTTGCTAGCGACTGCGATCGCCCGATGGGATGGCGCACAGGTGCAACCGCCGCCTGGAAGCGCATCGAAACAGACGAGCACTTCTACGGTTTTGGCCAACGCACCGGCTTTCTCGACAAACTCTCCGAAGTCAAGACAAACTGGACGATAGACTCCCTCGACTACAATTCGCAGACAGATGAAATGTACCAGGCGATCGCCTTTTACATCGCCCTGAATCCCGATCGCGCTTACGGCATCTTTTTCAACACCACATTTTGGAGTCAATTCGACATCGGCGCGGAAACACCAGGGGTTTTGCGGATGGAAACCAGAGACACGGAACTCGACTACTACATCATTTACGGCCCGGAACCCGCCCAAATTCTCGCCACCTACACGCAGTTGACCGGCCGGATGCCGATTCCGCCAAAATGGGCGCTGGGATACCACCAGTGCCGCTGGAGCTACGAATCCGAGGACGTTGTGCGGGAGTTGGCGCGGGAATTTCGCGATCGCAGCATTCCCTGCGATGTCATCCACCTCGACATTGACTATATGCGCGGCTACCGGGTTTTTACTTGGAGCCCAAAGCGTTTCCCCGATCCGGCGAAACTGATCGCAGACTTAAAAGCAGTCGGTTTCAAAGTTGTCACAATTGTCGATCCCGGTGTCAAGTACGAACCGGAAGCAGATTATGAAATATTCGATCGCGGTGTGGAAAACGACTATTTCGTCCGCACCGCCGACGGAAAGCTTTTCCACGGTTACGTTTGGCCCGACAAAGCCGTGTTTCCCGACTTCATGCGCCCCGACGTGCGCCAGTGGTGGGGCGAATTGCACAAAAGCCTGACAGATATGGGCGTTGCGGGGATTTGGAACGACATGAACGAACCTGCGATCGCCGATCGACCTTTTGGCGATGGTGGCGAACACATTTGGTTTCCGCTGGATGCACCGCAGGGCCCGGAATTCGATCGCACAACTCACGCCGAAACCCACAATTTGTACGGGTTGATGATGGCGAAAGCTTGTGCGGAAGGGTTGCAAAAAGTCCGAGGGGGCGATCGATCTTTTGTGTTGACGCGATCGGGATTTGCGGGGGTGCAGCGCTACTCCTCCGTGTGGATGGGCGACAATCAATCGCAGTGGGAACACTTAGAAATGTCGCTACCAATGCTTTGCAACATGGGGCTTTCCGGCGTCGCCTTTGTCGGTTGCGACATCGGCGGCTTTGCGGGGAATGCAACGGCTGAATTGTTCGCGCGGTGGATGCAGATGGGGATGCTGTATCCGTTGATGCGCGGTCATTCGGCGATGACGACAGCGCAACATGAACCGTGGGTTTTTGGCGATCGCACCGAGCAGATTTGCCGCGAATACATCAATTTACGCTATCAGTTATTGCCGTACATTTACACGCTTTTTTGGGAAGCTGCGATCGCGGGAACACCGATTTTGCGACCGCTACTTTATCACTTTCCGCGCGATCGTACAACTTATCACCTTTACGATCAAGTATTGCTCGGCCCATCGCTGATGGCTGCACCCGTTTACCGACAGGGAGTTGAGCATCGCGCCGTGTATTTGCCGGAGGGGACTTGGTACGATTGGTGGACGGGCGAATGCTATCAGGGCCCGACGCACATTTTGGCTGATGCACCTGTGGAGAGAATGCCGTTGTACGCGCGCGGTGGGGGGATAATTGCGTTAGCGCCTGTGAGGCAATTTGTTGAGGAAAGGGCGATCGATTCATTGAAAATGCGAATTTGGCCCGGAACTGGTGAATGGACGCTTTATGAGGACGATGGACACAGTTTTGAGTACGAACAAGCTGTCTGGGCTACGACTAATTACAAGGTGTATTTGGAAGGGCGAAAAATGATAGTTGAAATTGCGGCGCGGGAGGGGGAATTTGCGATTTCGGAGCGCGAAATTACTGTCGAAGTTGTGGGGATTGGGGAACAGCAATTTACAGATGATGGCACGGTGCGGCGTTTGATATTTTAACTAATACGAGTGGGAAGTCCCGCACTCTATCCGTTTACAGGATGAGTGACGGGATGAAAACGAGCAGCAAAGAAATTGAGCGATAGCGAATCCATGATAGGATCGAACTAACCGGAGATGACAAGAGTAGCCGTGGTGGGCGAACTTTCCGTTGTATAAAGGCTAGACACCACCTATCAGTTTCTGACTGGTAGCCCCAATATCCCGCTAAGCCATAAAAGAGCTGATGGATGGGTGAAAAAATCAACAATTCTACTCCTTGGGACACAGGGAGTCTGCCGGAAAAGATAAGTAATTATCTTGCTAGTAAGTACCACATAAAATAAAGGTGAGTAAAACCTACGGAGGGAGGATAAGACCAGCTTAGAGATGGCTCGCGTCGAGGCTCTCCCGTTGAAAGAGGAAGCCTGCACTCTATTTGTTTACAAAATGAGTGCCGGGTATGTCACGCAAGGTTCTCAACCATATCCGCAGGGACACAGCACTGCTGTGTCCTCCTGTCTCAACCATATCCGTAGGGACACAGCACTGCTGTATCCTCGTATTGCGATCGAGTTGGCCTGTCCTGGCAATCTTATTATACTAAAAAGACTTTTGCTATAATAAGATTCCGCGACCGCCGTCTTATTTCACTGGAATAACATAAGATAACAAGACCTCAACCTTTGTCCCTCCGTCACCCAATGATGCGATCTGGTCGATACGTCCAACAAACTGAAGGATACAGCGCCTTCATTCCAGCGCCCCTCCCTCCCGAACCGCCCATTAAAATGGACGCAGAGCTTCATCGCTTGCTCTCCAATGCCGATCGGGCTTTAGGAAGACTAGACGGTGCTACCTCTATTTTGCCCAACCCTGACCTATTCGTAGCGATGTACGTCCGTCAGGAAGCCGTTCTTAGTTCGCAAATTGAAGGAACGCAAAGCACCCTAGAGGACGTACTTCAATATGAAATTGATGTCAAAGGTCAAGAACGCTTTAAAGATGTGCAAGAGGTTGTTAACTACGTTAACGCCATGAACTACGGTTTAAAGCGGCTTCAAGAATTTCCACTTTGTCTGCGCTTGCTGCGAGAAATTCATACAGAATTACTCAAAGACGTGCGAGGAAGCGATCGCACACCGGGAGAATTTCGGAAAAGTCAAAATTGGATTGGCCCTCAAGGTTGTAACCTGGGTACTGCGGCCTATGTACCTCCAACAGTTGCAGAAATGCACCAATCTCTCGACAACCTAGAGAGATTTTTGCACGATACCAATTCTTTACCTGTACTGATTCATTGCGGATTAGCTCACGCTCAATTTGAAACAATACACCCATTTTTAGATGGAAATGGACGGATTGGACGATTGCTAATTACTTTTCTGCTTTGTCAGCAAGGAATCCTACAAAAGCCTTTACTATACCTCAGTCATTATCTAAAGTTTCACAGAATAGAGTATTACGATCGCCTGATGGCAATTCGCACTCATGGAGATTGGGAAGGATGGTTAAAGTTTTTTCTTCAAGGTATTTTTGAAGTCAGCCAGTCAGCAACAACTACAGCCCGTTCTATTCTGGAAATGCGCGAAAATCACCGCGAAATTATCGGTCAGCAAATTTCCAGTAGCAGTTATGGTTTGCGCTTGCTAGATATACTTTTCCAGCACCCAATCGTCAATATTCGTTTAGTAGAAAACGAATTGCAATGTAGTTACGCAACAGCTAGGAAAATAGTCGATAAATTTGTAGAAATTGCTTTGCTTGATGAAGTCACAGGTTGGCAACGCAACAGACTTTATCGTTACAAACCCTATCTGGATCTTTTTGAAAGTCACGACACAGCTAATTTTTAACGGTGGCTCAGCGATCGCGCGAGGTTCTTATTATACTAAAAAGCGTTTTACTATAATAAGATTTCAATTCAGCCGTCTTATTTCACTGGACTAACATAAGACACCAAGAGCTCAACTTTAAAAAGGTTGCTGTATAAGCATTCCTCCTTCTTCCTTTTACTTAGCAGACTAGAGCAATCCCAAAAAACATCTAACAAATTTGGCAAAGGTGTGGGATAAATTGTAAGGTAAAGGTTTTGAGGGTAGAGGAAGTCGGATGGCGAGGCAAAAGAAACCTGACCAAAGGGCGATCGAGCAGTACAAGCACGAAAACCAACAAAGAGTCAATAACCCACCTGTCGGACTGGTTACGCCAGACACCGATCCAGATGGGGATAGCAAAAAATATGCCTACGATCCTCACCTCGATCCTCAGTTAGTTTGGGCCGGCAAAGCAGAACATACCAGCTTTGAAGTACCAACAGTCTCGCTGCACGTTCATGAACGCATCGATCCGCGCAGCATCATTGAAGCAGTCCGCAAGCGTAACCCAAATCAAGGTGTACAGTTATCTCTATTTGAGCAACCAGAGGAAAATCCGCCGATTCGACAGGCGATCGAATTTTACAAGCACAAGCATAATTGGAGTAACCGCTTAGTTGCTGGAGACTCGCTGTTAGTGATGAATTCCCTATTAGAAAAAGAGGGAATGGCGGGACAAGTGCAGATGATTTATTTCGATCCGCCCTATGGGATTAAATATGGTTCAAATTTTCAGCCGTTTGTGAATAAGCGGGATGTGAAAGATGGGAAAGATGAGGATTTAACTCAAGAACCGGAAACGATTAAGGCATTTCGGGATACTTGGGAATTGGGGATTCATTCTTATTTGAGTTATTTAAGAGATAGATTGTTATTGGCGAGAGAGTTATTGTCGGAAAGTGGTAGTGTTTTCGTGCAGATTTCTGATGAGAATGTGCATCATGTTAGAGAGTTGATGGACGAGGTATTTGGAGCAGATAATTTTTGTAGTTTAATTACTTTTCAAAAAACTGCTGCTGTGAGTAGTCCTCAAGCTCGTACAGAAGTAATTGGAACTTTATCAGACTATTTAATTTGGTATTCTAAAGATGCTTCACTTGTTAAATATAATCAACTTTTTTTAGATAAAAATGTCGGTATAGGTGCTGGAACATCTTATAAAAATTTAATATTTTCAGATGGGACTAATCGATCAATAAGTAGCGAAGAACTAGCTAATCCTAATCTTATACCCAAAGATGCAAAAGTATATCAAGCAACGTCTCTACAGTCTTCAGGGTATAGTGAGACTCTTTCTAAACCTTTTGAATTTGAAGATAAAAAATATTCGCCACTTAAAAATTGTCATTGGAAAACTACTCTTGAAGGTTTAAATAATTTAGCACAACAAGGAAGGATTATAAAATCTGGAACTAATATTCGCTATGTCAGATATTTGGATGATTTTCCAGTTTCAACATTAGGCAATATTTGGATAGATTTAATGGGAGCAACCGATAAATTATATGTAGTTCAAACAGCCACTAAAGTCATCCAACGCTGCCTTTTAATGACAACCGACCCAGGTGATTTAGTCCTTGACATCACCTGCGGTTCCGGCACAACTGCCTACGTAGCCGAACAATGGGGACGTAGATGGATTACTTGCGATACATCGCGGGTAGCAATAACGCTGGCAAGACAACGATTGATGACCGCCACCTTTGACTATTATCAACTCGCAAATTCCCAGGAAGGCGTAGGCAGTGGTTTCAAATATAAAACCGTCCCTCACATCACCCTCAAATCTATTGCCAATAATCCCGAAATTCGTGAAGGCATGAACCGCATAGAAATCGAACAAGCTATTAATAAATATGCCGACGAAGAAACCCTCTACGACCAACCATTGATAGATAAATCCAGAGTCAGAGTTACTGGCCCATTTACAGTTGAAGCAGTCCCCGCCCCCATAGTCAAACCAATTGATGATTTTATCAATCCACCCGTTGCTGACCAATCAATTGCCCGTTCTGGTGAGACTCTGCGGCAATCAGAATGGCGTGATGAAATGCTAAAAACAGGAATTCGCGGTAAAAACGGGCAATACATTCTGTTTTCGCGAGTCGAAGCTTTACCCGGTACTCGTTGGCTTCATGCCGATGCCGAAACTAAACCTAACGATTTGGGAGCAAATACTGTCAAAGAATCTGGCGGCACTTATGATAAACCAATGCGAACGGTTATTTCTTTCGGCCCAGAACACGCTCCCCTAGAACAACGCCATGTTACCCAAGCTATTGAAGAAGCACAAACTTTAGTACCAAAACCTAAATTAATTATCTTTGCCGCCTTCCAATTTGACCCGGAAGCTGCTAAAGACATCGACGAAACCAACTGGCCGGGTGTCACGCTTTTGAAAGCACAAATGAACATGGATATGCAGACAGAAGACCTTAAGAAAAAACGCGCTAGTAACGATAGCTTCTGGCTGATGGGTCAACCAGATGTCGCCCTGCGTCGCATCAACAGAGGAGAAGATGCAGGCAAGTGGGAAGTAGAAGTTCACGGCTTCGATTATTACAACACCAAAACTGGAAATATCGAGTCTGGCAGCGTCGAAAAAATTGCCGTATGGATGTTAGATATCGATTATGATGGCAGAAGTGTTTTCCCCCGTCAGGTTTTCTTTCCGATGGCAGGAGAAAAGGATGCTTGGTCTCGCCTCGCCCGCAATCTGAAAGCTGAAATTGATGAGGATTTAATCGAGTCTTATCAAGGGACTGTTTCGTTACCTTTTGAAATCGGCGAGTATCAGCGTGTTGCTGTTAAAATTGTGGACGATAGAGGCATTGAGAGTTTGAAGATTATTCGACTCAGTTAAGAAATTAATCAGGTAAACGTCATATATGTTGACCAGGATCAAGCTGAAAAATTTTCGAGCCTTTCGCGAAGAGATAGATGTTCGCATCCGACCAATCACAATTCTGATCGGTCGTAATAGTGCTGGAAAATCTACACTCATTAAGTTCTTACTTATGCTCCAGCAAACTCTTGAATCTAGCGAAGGTGATTTTTTTGCTACAGAAGGACGGCACGTTAGCCTTGGAACTTTCAGCGATTTGAAAAACTCTCTATCCCGCAGTAACAAATTTGAATTTAGCTTGGAAATTCAAACTAATGATTTACCAGATCCTGCAATTCAACAAATTAGAGAACAACTCAAACAAAGCAAACCTGTCAAAAGCTTAGAAGGTGATATTACAGACTTAAACATCAGGTTAACAACATCTTCAACTATTGTTGCTCAAGACCCCCTAACGGAAGAAACTGAAACGAGAGTTAGAGTTGATTCCACTGTACCTGCCGCCGAATTAACGGCTGAGTTTTGCGTTTTCGGAAGTATACCCTACGGAAAAAGTACAAAAGCGGAACATACTGTTACTTGTAAAATAGGAGGAAAAAAAGTCCTTAAAAAAGAAGAAAATAACATTCGACGGACTAGATTTCTCAGCTTTCCATTACCCAATAATCCTGTAGAAATTATTAAATCTGCTTTTGATAATCTTTACCTTGATGGTATCCGACATGAAATTATATCTATGCGACATCTCTCGCCAATTCGAGAAGAATCAGAGAGAAGTGTCATACTAGGTAGTCCACCTCCTGATGATGTAGGACATAGAGGAGAATATTCAATGCCTCATTTACAAAAACTCCTCACTGAAAAAACTGAGGAAGGACTTAAAAGATCTAATTTTGCTTTGCAACACATTGAATCTGTTATCGATATTCATGATTTGAAGTTTAAGCCACAATCAAAAGGATTTATTCCTGAATTTCGAGCCAGAAATAAACTAACTGGGGCTGAATCTTACCTGGCTGATTTTGGATTTGGGGTCAGCCAGTGTATCCCTATCTTTGTTCAGGGAGCATTACTCAATAAAGGACAACTTTTAATAGTTGAACAGCCAGAAGCGCAAATCCATCCAACAGCACAACTGGAAATGGGTTCTTTTTTCGCTGATTTATGGAATGACCGCCACATTCCGTCATTAATTGAAACTCATAGCTCAAATATTATTCTCCGCCTGCGACGTTTGGTTTCTAATGGCGATTTGAGATGCGAAGATATTTCGATTGCATACTTTTATGTTAAGGATGAAATAGTTAAAGTTAAAAATTTAGATATTAGACCAGATGGCAGTTTAGAAAAAGGATTGCCAATGGAGTTTTTTGGAGCCGATGTGATAGAAGCACTTGAACTGTAAAAAAATAAATAGTCCATATAATAGAGTAACTATGATAGACAGCGATGGGTTAATAGATGATAATAAATTGTATTTAATTGTGATTGACACTAATATATTTGAACATCTACTGTATGATGAAAAAAATATTATTTTGGGTGATTTAGCAACTAAAACAGAAGAAAAGCATATCAATAAGCTGCTAAAGGTTCTTCAAAGTCAAGGGTATCAACTTTGTATGGATCGGCAAAAGAGAATAAAAGAGGAATATAAGCATAGACTCATCCAGCGAATCAAAGATTCTAGTGACGAAAGAGATGAAATTCAAATTTTGAGATATTGGATAGTTCTTAACACTCATCATTTTACTGAGCAGGAGATTAATCTTCCTATGGACAAGATTCTCAAAACCATCATTTTAAATGATGACGATCAACCTGAAACTACAGATTGTATTTTTGTTCACATGGCAGCTCTTAATAAATGTGATTTAGTGACCAACGATAGTGACTATACACTTTCTGATAAACTGTCACAAAAAGGTAAAGGTAAGAAGCAGAAAAAAAATCATAAGAATCCTGAACGAAAACAGCAAAGTAATAATAGTTCTAAAAAACGTCAGCAAAATACATCGAGTAGGATGGAAGAGGTTAAGGCAGCAATTAAAACACACATTAAGCATGAGGAAACAGATATCCTCACATCTCTAGAAGCACATCAAGTCTATGTTTACCCTTTAGTAAAAAACTCTGATTAAGCGAGGCACAGATGAATTCAAAAACTACTATTGACCAGCTCATCATCAATTCTCCCTACGAAGAACCGAAACAATATTGGCACTACGATCGCACTTCTCGCCTCTTCAACCGTGCAGAGGGAAGAAGACCCGCAGGCTATATCATTGCTTCCGAAAGCTCCAAAACCTTCGACGATCCAGGCAAATTTGTCGAAATTCCTCTAGTTAACCAGATTCGTCCCCGCGTCAAAGCTTGGTGCGATGAAGGATACCCCGGAGTTACAGGCGTTACCAAACGTCTGCTAGAACACTGGCACAATTCCGAAGAACGCGACTTTCCCTTCTTTTTCTGTCAGTTAGAAGCCATAGAAACCCTAATCTGGCTAACGGAATCCCCAGCATCTGCAAAAGTTGGCATTGATATTCCTTCAGATGGGGGAAACTTCAAACGCCTCTGTTCCAAAATGGCAACAGGTTCCGGCAAAACCATTGTCATGGGGATGTTAATTGCATGGCAAATCCTGAATAAAGTTACCTATCCCCAAGACTCCCGCTTTTCCAAAGCTATTTTTGTAATTGCCCCCGGACTTACAGTTAAGAATCGTCTGCAAGTTCTACTTCCCTCTGCTGAAAATAGCTACTACGAAATTTTCAATATAGTGCCTATTGGCTTATTCGATCAACTTCGTCAAGGCAAGGTTTTGATCCGTAACTGGCACACCCTCAATTGGGAAACAGAGGAACAAATTAAAAAGAAAAAAGGAGTTGATAAACGTGGTGCAAAAAGTAACGAAGCCTACGCACGGGATGTTTTAGGCGAACTTGCCAACTCCAGCAATATAGTTGTGATCAACGACGAAGCACACCACGCATGGCGCATCCCGGCTGAATCCAAAGTTAAAGGTGTCAGCAAAGAAGACTTAGATGAGGCAACCAAGTGGGTTGGTGGGTGCGATCGCATTCACCAAGCTAGAAAAATCCTCACCTGTTTTGACTTTTCCGCCACACCCTTTGCCCCGTCTGGTAAAAAAAGCTCAGAGGAAGCTCTCTTTGGCTGGATTGTCAGCGATTTTGGTTTAAATGATGCGATCGAATCCGGCTTAGTTAAAACCCCTCGCGTTGTCATTCGCGATGATGGCCAACTCACAAAAGATTACAAATCCCGTCTTTACCATCTTTATCGAGATCCAGAAGTTTACGAAGATGTCAATCATAAAGCCAAACCCAATGAACGGCTGCCCGATTTGCTAAACAACGGCTACTTCTTACTCGGAAAAGATTGGCTGGAAACTGCGAAAGCATGGAAAGAATCGGGGCATAAAGTTCCACCGGCAATGATTTCGATCGCCAACCGTACCGAAACTGCTGCCAGAATCAAATACGCCTTTGACCATAATAGAATTAAAGTCGAAGAACTCTGCATTCCAGAATATACCTTACACATCGATTCTAACGTTTTAAAAATGGCAGAATCCCAAGCAGAAAGCACCGATATCCAAGACACAAACCCAGAGACTAGCGAAGAAGATAACTCTGATGATGAACCGATTCGCAAACTGTCAAAGAAAGAACAAGCAGAACTTTTACGGCAAATGGTGGATACGGTTGGTCAAGTTGGGAAACCTGGGGAACAAATTCAAAATGTCATCTCAGTTGGGATGCTGTCTGAAGGCTGGGACGCTAAAACTGTAACGCATATTATGGGGATTCGCGCATTCACCAGTCAGCTTTTGTGCGAACAAGTGGTAGGTAGAGGTTTGCGGAGAACTGCTTACGACATCAACCCAGAAACAAACCTACTTGAAGCCGAATATGTCAATATTTTTGGTGTTCCTTTCACATTTCTTCCCCACGAATCCGATGAGGGAACTCCGCCTCCGCCCCCTAGCCCTAAAACTGAAATTAGACCCGATCCAGAAAAGCAGGAATTTGAGATCAGCTTTCCAAATATCGTCCGCATTGATTACATTTATAAGCCCGAACTCAAACTCGATTTAAGTCGTGTTGAACCTTTAGAGTTAGATGCTTTTGACAATAGTACACGAGCAGAACTGGCTCCTATTGTAGATAGCAAACCTGATGTCACGAAAATAAAGGCGATCGACCTAGAAGATTTAGGTCGCAAACAGCGGATGCAAAAAATCACCTTTGAGGTTGCTAGAGATATTTTCGATCAAATGCAACCAGGTTGGCAAGGCAATCGAGAATACTTACTAGCAAAACTGATTCGATTAGTCGAAGAATTTATCCACTCAGATTTTATCCAAATTACTCCGCCATTGTTCAATCAAGAGGAGATTCGACGGCGTATCCTAATCACTCTGAATCTGAGAAAAGTAGTTGAACACATCTGGCAAGCTATTTATTTAGAAAATACAGAAGCAATAGAACCAGTATTCGATCCAGTTCATCCAATCCGATCTACAGGTGATATGCGTTCCTGGTATACAGGTAAACCCTGTGATTACACTCGTAAATCTCACATCAACTGCTGCGTCTTTGATAGTACATGGGAAGCCAGCGAAGCCTATGAACTTGACAGAGAAAGAAACGATAGTATTGTGGATGCTTGGGTAAAAAACGACCACCTGGGATTCGAGATTCTCTATATTTTTGACGGAGTTGTTCGCAAATATCGTCCCGACTTTATAGTTCGTCTAAAAAATGACAATTTCTTGATTTTGGAAACCAAAGGGCAATCAACTCGCCAAGATGAAGCTAAATGGGGATTTCTAGATCAGTGGATTAAAGCTGTTAACCAGTATGGTGGCTTTGGTCATTGGCAGTATGATGTATCGAGAAATCCGGCTGATGTTCGCTTAATCTTGGAAAAAGCTGCACTGTTTAGTTGAGATAAAGTTACTATAATATAACGGGAGGGGATGAGTAGACCCGACACCTACCCACAAACTATGCAACCCATCCAAATCACCACATTCCAAGCTTTGCGGCGCAGCCTAAGCCTGATAATCAAAGCCGCACCGATCGAACTCCGCAATTTAATCATACTCAACATCATCCGCGGTGCAGCCCCATCTGGCGTGCTTGTTTTAGATAAACTAATCATTGATGAAGTATCTCGGTTGCTGTTGCGAAGCCAAACAGCACAGCCCTTAGCTTTGATGCTTTCCCATCCAATCTTGCTGTGGAGTATTGTCGGAGTCTTAACTCTCAAGTTAGTCAGCGATTCTATCGAAACCATGAGTTCTTTTGCAGCAACATCTTTGCGCGATCGCGTGCAAGGCGGAGTTGAAGGACAAGTCCTCGAAAAAGTCGCCAATTTCGACGATATCGCCCTGTTTGAAAACCCCGAACTATTAAACATATTAGAACTTGCCAAAACCGGAGTTAAACAAGTACAGCAACTAGCATTCACCATCAGCATGACAATCACGGGAATTTGTATCTTCATTCCCTCGATCGGCCTGGCTGCATCAATAGCTTGGTGGGTTCCTGTGGTGATGGTGGTGTCATCACTTCCCTCAATTCACATTGAAAGAAAATATCTCAAACTTATCTGGAGAGTTCAAAAAAAGCAAGCTAAAATCACTCGCGAGATGAACTTATCCGCTACGGTATTGACAGGGGAAGAATATGCTAAAGAATTGCGTTTGTTTGGCTTGCAGGAACTTTGGCTCAAACGTTGGAATGGTCAGTATTTGCAGTTTTTTAGCGAGATGCAGCAAGTGCGAAAAAAAGGAGCGATTGTTGTACTTTTGTGGTCGATATTTAGTAGAATAGGTGTAGCCTTGCCATTTGTTTATGTGGTGATGGGAGCTTTGGGAGGGCGCTATACTTTGGGGGATTTGGCGCTGTATTCTGGTTTGATTGTTCAAGTAGAAACCAGTTTGCAATTGCTGATTGGGAATTACACTAATTTGTACGATATTTCCCTCGGCGTCAGTCCGATTTTTCAACTTTTGGATCTCAAACCCGAGTTGCAGTCTCCGCTGGTGAATGTGGCATCTCGCTTGCCTAGTTTAGAAGATTACGGGCAAGATGCCCGTGCCACAAATCAAGTATCAGATCACGGGCAAGATGCCCGTGCCACAAAAGATAAAATTGGTATCGAGATTAAGGATTTATCTTTTTGCTATCCCGGTAGCACTAAAAGCACGATCGCAAATATCGACTTAACCATTAATCCGGGTGAAATGCTAGTGCTTGTCGGGGAAAATGGCGCGGGTAAGACGACTCTTGGCAAACTCCTCGGTCGCCTGTACGACCCGACAAGTGGTACGATCGCCTGGAATGGCAAAGATTTGCGATCGTACTCTCTAGCATACGTGCGATCGCGCATCGCCGTTGTCATGCAAGATTACGCCCGTTTCCCCTCCACAGTGCGCGAAAACGTCGGTTTTGGCGACTTGCTTTCACTGTCGGATGACACCGCAATTAACGAAGCTATTTCCGAAGCAGGAATTAGCGCAAAAGTCAATAGTCTTTCCGCAGGTTTAGAGACACCGTTGGGGAAACAATTAGAAGACGGCATAGACTTATCGGGGGGACAGTGGCAGAGAATTGCGATCGCCCGCGCCTTAATGCGGCTTGATACAGCCGAAGTCCTAATTTTTGACGAACCAACCGCCGCCCTCGACCCCAAGACAGAACACGAAATTTACAGCATCTTCCGCCAAATCGCCGCCGGGAAAACCACGATTGTCATCAGCCACAGGTTGGGATTGGCCAAAATTGCCGATCGCATCGCCGTGATGGAAAATGGTAAAATAGTCGAAATCGGAACTCACGACGAATTGATAGAATTGGGCGAAATATACCATTCAATGTTTACCCGTCAAGCTAGCAGCTATATTTAGATATTGGTTATTGGTTGCTTGTTATTAGTTATTGGTTATTTTGTATATCAAATCGGGTGACATCCGAATTATGTAGTGCTGTCCCCGCTCGCTATTGGGGTAGCGAGCGGGGACAGCACTGACTATTCCGATGCAACCAGAAACGATATTATTGTTATTTTTTGCCTGCTACGAATAACCAATAACCAATAACTAATCACCAACTGTCAACTGCCAACTGCCAACTGCCAACTGCCAACTGACTATCTCCCAGTCAGCGTATCCGCATAAGGATCGGGCAAAGCTTGCTGCACCTCCAACACCGACAAAGAATCTCCACTTACAGGTTGGCTAATTGACTTTTTTTTTAGCCCATCCCCCCGCATATCGCGCTCTTGCAACTTCACCAATTCCTCCTGATAAACAGCAACAATTCGCCCCAAACTGATCACCAAATCATCCCAATTCTCATCTCCCACCAACTTCTCAGAAATCCCCTCAAACAACTCTCCAGCCTGCCGTTTTTGCACGTAAGCCTTCAACAGCTTTCCCGACTTTTGCAAAACCGCCTGATAAATCTCTCCATCCGACCACCACAGCCCCTGTTGACTCAGCAGCCAAGTCAAAATATACTCCCGAGCGTGTTGCTCCTTCACCCAGGCTGCCAGATACTGCAAATCTTCCATAATTACAACAGTCTCCTAAATTTTCCTCAAAATGTCCGCTTATCTGTATCTATCGTTACTGCGATCGAATTAATATCCGTCTCATTATCCCTCACCGCTCTCTTTAATATCGCTAATATCGCTTAAATCTTAAAAAAACCCTAGTGATTCACCAAACATCAATTTTTTGAATATAAAAATACACTTAAACTGACATCTTGCATCATGCTCGCTTAACAGGCTTTCCGGCCTGTTCCACAAAGAGTAAATTCCCTCTCAGGTCTAAAGACTCTGAGTTTCCCACTTACCGAGTATTTTTATGGCAAAGCAAAATTTTGGTTTAATCGGTCTAGCAGTTATGGGCGAAAACCTAGCCCTCAACGTCGAAAGCAGAGGCTTCTCCGTAGCGGTATACAACCGCACAGCAGCCAAAACCGACGAATTCATGGCAAAACGGGCCCAGGGCAAAAACATTGTAGCCACCAAGACTCTGGCGGAATTCGTCGAAGCTCTAGAACGTCCTCGAAGAATCTTAGTCATGGTACAAGCTGGCAAAGCCGTAGATGCGGTAATTGACCAGCTCAAACCCATGCTAGACCCCAATGACATGATTATTGACGGCGGCAACTCCCTCTACGATGACACCGAACGTCGCACCAAAGATTTAGAAGCTGCCGGACTGGGATTTGTCGGCATGGGCATTAGCGGCGGCGAAGAAGGCGCACTGAATGGCGCTAGCATGATGCCCGGTGGCACGCTGGCAGCCTACAAGGAATTAGAGCCAATTCTCGTCAAAATAGCGGCTCAAGTAGATGACGGCCCCTGCGTCACATTCATCGGCCCTGGCGGTGCCGGTCACTATGTGAAAATGGTGCACAACGGTATTGAGTACGGGGATATGCAGCTCATTGCTGAAGCCTACGATTTGCTAAAAAACGTCGGTGGACTCAGCGGCCAGGAGTTGCAGGAAGTTTTTGCCGAATGGAATACAACTGACGAACTCAACTCGTTTTTGATTGAAATTACGGCTAATATTTTCAAATACATTGACCCGGAAACTAAGCAACCCTTAGTTGAGGTAATTATGGATGCTGCCGGTCAAAAAGGTACTGGTCGCTGGACTGTAATGAGTGCTTTGGAATTGGGCGTGAGCATTCCCACAATTATCGCTGCTGTGAATGCCAGAATCATGTCTTCTTACAAAGCAGAGCGCGTCAAAGCTTCGGAACAACTGACGGGGCCTACCACCAAGTACGAAGGCGATCCTAAAGAGTTTGTGAACAAAGTTCGGGATGCTCTTTACTGCTCGAAAATTTGCTCCTACGCCCAAGGTATGGCGCTGTTGAGCGCGGCCTCAAAGTCGTATAATTATGACTTGAGTTTGAGCGAAATTTCCCGCATTTGGAAGGGCGGCTGTATCATTCGGGCTGGATTTTTGGACAAGATTAAAAAAGCTTTCAAGGACGATCCCGCACTGCCGAATTTGCTGTTAGCGCCAGAGTTTAAACAGAGCATTCTCGATCGCCAATCAGCTTGGCGCGAAGTGTTATCTACGGCTAGCCTGCTGGGTATCGCTGTACCGGCCTTCAGCGCGTCCCTGGACTATTTCGACAGCTATCGGCGCGATCGACTCCCGCAAAACCTGACGCAAGCTCAGCGCGATTATTTCGGGGCTCACACCTACGAGCGCACCGACAAACCGCGCGGTGAATTCTTCCACTCAGAGTGGACTCAGGCTGCTAAAGAGTCGCTGCAAACTGGTACTGCTGATTAATTAGTTTTTGTAGGGTGCGTTTCGGCGCACCTTACTAATTAATCTGGGGTTGCAAATTGTTTTGACGTTTGTTTTTGAGATAGCTTTTAATATATTCGTCGTTAAAGAGCGATCGGGCGATCGTGAGTGCTTTTTGTCTTTCTGCGTCTGTCATGTAATCATCGCCTTTTAAACCTGATGGCGGGTGTCGGGGATCGCCGCCTGCATCCAGGAATCGCTGACGGACGTTAGCGAAGCCCTCGAAGAGGATCGCCATTAATTCTCCCAATCTCCGGTCTTGTTCTCGAATGATATCATGCGATTTCGTCATAGTCTTCAACCTCGTCTATACGAACAACTCGCCACTTTGTATTATAAACTATAGATATCTCTTTAAAGTAAGTGTAATTTTATGAAACCTTTTCTAGTAAGAGCCGCTGCCATTATCGGTGATATTGCAGCATTGGTATTTGATACAATTAAAGAAGAAGAATCAAAAAAACTTTTATCAGACAGCGGTATTCTCGAAGTGGATGCAATGACTGGCAAAGAGTTTGAAAAATTTCTAGCTGTCCATTTTAGAAACTGTGGTTATAGCGTCACTTTAACTCAAGACAGTCAAGATTATGGAGCAGATTTGATTTTGTACAAAGACGGATCGAAAACAGTAGTTCAAGCAAAAAGAAGCAAAAATCCAGTTGGGATTAAAGCAGTTCAAGAAGTAGCAGGAGCCGTCAGACATTACAACGGAAATAAAGGCAGAGTCATCACCAACAACAGATTTACAGAAAATGCTTGCAAACTTGCCAAATCTAACGACGTAGAGTTATGGGATAGAAAAAAACTCATCGAATTCATCCTGACAGCTAAGAATTATCAATAAATCATGATAGAAATTTCCAACACAGTATTTATTGCCGATCGCGAAATTGAGATTAGCGCCATTCGCTCCCAAGGCGCGGGCGGACAAAATGTAAATAAGGTGGCGAGTGCTATTCACCTGCGCTTTGATATCCCAGCTTCTTCATTACCCGATCGCTACAAAGAGCGTTTATTGCAACTCAACGATGGGCGAATCACCTCCGAAGGTGTGATTATCATCAAAGCACAGGAGCACCGCAGCCAGGAACAAAACCGCGAGGAGGCTTTGAGGCGGCTGCAAGAATTGATCAAAAGTGCGATCGTCATCCCGAAAAGGCGCAAACCCAGCAAAGCGACTCGTAGTTCCCAGCGCAAGCGTCTTGACAGCAAAACCAAGCGAGGGCAGATTAAGGCTCTGAGAGGGAAAATTACCGATTGAGGGATCAAAGGGCTCCCAGGTACGTAGTTGCGCTTCAGCGCTCTTTCCGATATCCCAAAAAGAGCGCTGAAGCGCAACTACGTACCTAAGAATTAACCCCTGCGCGTTATTTGTCCGATCGCCCTCGCGATCTACTGGATAAGTCATCGGGAATTTTAGTTACGTCTAATCCTAAAAGCTCAAACATAGTTTTTAGAGAAACTTGGTATAGGTTAGCCAGTGCAGCCACGTTTTCAACAGTTGGCATAGACTTTCCTGATTCCCAGTCAGCTTGCATCCGCTCAGAAACGCCGATATGTTGTTTGACTTGAGGGCGGGTTAGCCCAGCTTGTTCTCTGAGAAGCCTTAATGGAGACTTTTCCTTTTCTTGCGAATTTTCTTCCCTAATACATGAAGCTTGTTTCACTGATTCTGGCTTCTTGACCTCCGTCGAAAGATGAAGTACACTTAATGCTTGTAGGTCATCGGGAATTTTGGCTACGTCTAATCCCATACATCTAGCAAGTGTTTTTAGAGGTACGCCTAGCTCCCGCGCCAGAGCAATGACGCGATCGAAGCGAGGAATGGCTTCTCCTCGTTCCCAATCACCAATAATGCGAATTCCTACCCCCATTCGACGACTAAGTTCGGGTTGGGTCAAATTTGCACTTTCTCTCAGGTTTTTCAAGGTTATCGTTTCTCGGTCTTCAGCTTCCATTAACTATAGCAATTAATTGCTAGCAAAATAGTGCTTGACAAAGTTGGTATCTGGCACTAAACTGCTAGTAGATAGGCAAAACAAAGGCGGCCTGGCAAGCCTCCTTCGATCAAAATGCAGGTTTGAATAACCGCCTCACTTGTAGTGTCTATCAATTATGCACCTGCATAACCCTTAGTATTTTTGGGGCTTGAGTGCATACCTCAAGCTCCTTTCCCTGAACTCCGAGGAGGTGATGCGATGTCAATCGTCGATCGACCTACAACACAGCCCAACTCAAAATTGTACCAAAGATTCCGACCATGACTTCCCTGTGCTTGTTAGTTGTCCGATCGTGAGGGCGATTTTACCAAAGGGATATCGTCAGGAATGTTGGAGATATCGATGCGTAGCAATCTAGCGACGGTTTTGGGCGAAAGCTTTAACTCCCTGCATAGGGCGAAAAAATTATCCGCCCGTGGCATTTTCCGACAATTAACCCAGGAATTCACTGTATTTAGAGAAACTCCTAGGTTTCGGGCTAGTTGTTCCTGCGTAGCTTCAGCCAATTGGATAGCTTCTTGAATAGTTTCTGGTTTGAGATAGTCTATATCTTGATTCATTTAAACTAAAGTTATACAACTTTAGTTGACAAATTAGAATTGTCCAACTAAAGTTGTAAGTGACGGACATGGCAGAAGGTGGTCGGCGAGCCTTCAAGTTCAAAACGTGCAGGTTTTAATAACCGCCTTGCTTGTGCTGTCTATCAATTGTGCTGGCATACAAGAGCCTATTTTTGGGGTTTGAGTGCATACTTTAAGCCCCTTTCTCTGAACTCCGAGGAGGTGGTGCCATGTAAAAGGTCGATCGACCTTACAACACAGCCCAACTCAAAATTGTACCAAAAATCCCGACCAAAACTTCGCTCTGTTGGTTAGCTGTCCCTCGGCGGCACGTAATCATCAACAAGTCCTGACACATCTAGCCCGATCGAGTGACAGAACTGTTTCAAGCTAATATTTAGGGCTGTACAAATGGCTATTGCAGTATCAACTCTGGGTTTTTGTTTTCTTTTTTCTATGGAATACAAAGTATCTTCAGAAACTTTCCCCGTCAGTTGCAGGCTAAGCTCACGGCGACTAAAGCCCCTGTATTCTCTAATTTCCGCAAGGCTCATTTCGTATAAATCCCGTACTTCTTGATTCATTGTGCAGAAAATTTCGTAGTTTACCCTTGACAAAGACAGGAAGCCTGACTAAACTACGAATAAAGGCATAGCAAGCAGCCGGCAAGCCTGAAAGCACAACCGAACTCAAAATTGTATCTGTTGGTTTAATTTAATTGCTAATTCGGCCCAAAGCTCTCTGGAAGTTCATCTATTTTTTCTATTTTTAGTTCTCGGCAAATAGCTTTCAACTGAAAGAGAGAAAATTTTGGTTCTGTGGCTCCAGATATCCATCTATGATATGTGGCCCGCGGAATCCCGCATCTAAAAGCAAACTCATCTTGTGATAAGTCTGTTTTGTTGATTCTTAGGGCTTCCAATGGTGAATTGCCCTCCTGTCTTCGTTCTTTTCTTGATGACATTGTAACATAAAATCTCAAATTGAGATGTCATACTTGACAAAATTAAATCGACATCTCATAATGAGACAAAAGCGACATAACACAAGTCGGTCGGTCAGGCCGAACAGTCCAAACGTCCAAGTTTGAATAGCCGCCTTGAGGTGATGCGATGTAAAAGGTCGATCGACCTTACAACACAGCCCAACTCAAAATTGTACCAAAAATCCCGACCAAAAATTCCACTTTGCGATCGCCCAACTTCCGTGCTATCGTTCCCTTTCTCGACCCCTTCCCGATCATGACCACATCTACCGACAACTTCTACCTAGGCGATATCGCCTCCAACTTTCACTTCGCAGGCCCGCTGCTAGACTTTGAAGAAGAAATCCAGAATCAATCGCCCTTTCACGATTTAGAGTATCTGACAGGCGAAATAAAAAGAGGATTCCTCGACTACGTGCGACAAGGGATCATGCTGGACGCGATCCGAAAACTGCGCTTGTACAAAGACAAGTTCAAAACTTTCAAAATTTACTGCGAACAAGCCTTAGGCAGACAGTATTTTTATTGCACGCAAATTATCAAATCTGCGGCAATTTGCCTGCGCTTAATAAAAGCCGGATTTGAGATTTTGCCTAGCTGCGTCGCTCAAGTTGTCCCCTTGTTCAAACACGCAGTCACAGATCAATACGGCGACTGTGCTTTACAGGAAAAGTGGCAAGAAGTTGTGGATGTCATCCCCAAAGAAAGGATTACAGCAATAACGATAGCCGAAACAGTTGACAACAATCCCAACCTCAGGTTAAAACAAATTCGGATTAAAACCGACACCTACGCCCTGTTGACCAAAAAAGCAGCCGCTGCGGGAATGTCAATTTCGGAATTTTTGGGGCGGCTGGTTGACGAATACAACCCCAGAATTGTAGAGCAGCCGGCGGAACACACTCCCGAACAAGAGGAGATTTTAGACCAATTGGACGCGGAGTTTAAGAAGCCCGCAGCGGAACAGATTTCAAATTCTGCTCCAGCCAAAGTTAAATCTAAAGGTTTTGGAGTAAAAAATGAGCCAAAAGGTGGTAAAAGGGAGGTGAAGGCGAAAAGTTCGGAAGGTAAAGTAAAAGCGAAAAGCTCTCCAAGTGAAAATAAGCTGAAAAATAAGCAAACAGAAATTCCAGTCGAGAAACTATCCAATTTATTTCAGGAACAAAATAATGAAGTCATCTGCCCAAAACCCAATCATGCGTCAACTGAAGCTGATGGAGGCTCAATTGACCCAGATTCAGTGCCAACTGATTAAAGCCACTGTGTTGAATTGGTGGCAAATCGTTTTGCCTGACGGACAGAAGATTGCGATCGAGCACGCGGGCGGCGGACACTGGATTTTTCGGGCTAACGGCCTTGAAAAATCGCATCCTGAAGTGCGGCTAGCGGTGTTAAGGGCGATCGCCGAAGGCTGTCGCCGATAAGCTACGATTAAGGACACGGCGTTGTGTCGTGTCCCTACTGGGTGATGGGAGTTGTCATGATTTGGGGATGTTGGGGCGATACCTTCGGTCTCCTTCGCTTACGCGATTAGTATCGAGATTGGTTAAAAGTGCTATCCACCAATCACCGGACATAACAGGACAACCAGTACCTAAAGGTGAAGAGATAGCCAGCCTCAGTTACAACTACGTTTTGAGGGTGATGACACCTACAGGTACTTTCCAGCTTGCAGCTCTGTCGTCAATCGTTAAACATCTGTATTTGGTTAAAGAAGTGCGGTTGACTCAACAAGCCCTGAAAACATTGGCGAGGAAAACATTACCCGAGCAATCGGAGGACAATTATGTCTAATTTTGTCTTCGTTTTAGACACAAACAAACAACCGTTAGAGCCAGTAACTCCAGGTCTTGCCAGACGGATGTTAAATCAAGGTAAAGCAGCAGTTTACAAACGTTATCCGTTCACAATAATCCTCAACTATTCCTGTGACAAACCGCTTACCAAATCGCACGAAATTAAGATTGATCCAGGCTCGAAAACCACAGGATTAGCCGTACTGCAAGGTGACAAAATTATCTGGGCAGCCGAGTTAGTTCATCGGGGAAATCACATCACTTGTGACTTAGCCTCCCGCTCCGCAATCCGTCGCAACCGCAGGAATCGTAAGACTAGATACCGTCAACCTAGGTTTCTCAATCGTACTCGCACTCCCGGATGGTTGCCACCGAGTTTAGCTTCAAGAGTATCGAATATTGTGACTTGGGTGAATCGATTGCGACGGTATGTTCCTGTAACAGCTATATCTCAAGAATTAGTTAAATTCGACACCCAAGCAATGCAATTTCCTGAAATATCAGGAATTGAATACACTCAAGGCGAACTAGCAGGTTATGAAATCCGACAATATTTGTTAGAAAAATGGGGCAGGAAATGTGCTTACTGCGGCATCAAGAATACGCCTTTAGAAGTCGAACACATTCACGCCAAATCGAAAGGAGGAAGTTCGCGGGTGTCGAATCTGACTCTGGCCTGTAGAAACTGCAATCTGGCTAAAGGTAATAGAGACATCACAGATTTTCTCTCGGAAAAACCCGACATTTTATCAAGGGTTTTAAAATTTGCTTGCTTGCCATTGAAGGATGCAGCAGCCGTGAATTCTACTCGACGAGTGCTGTTTGAGAAACTCCAACAAACAGGCTTGCCAGTAACAACTGGTACGGGAGGGCAAACTCAGTACAATCGAACTCGAATGGGACTGCCTAAAAGTCACTGGCTGGATGCTGCCTGTGTAGGTAAAGTCAAACAACTGGTGATACTGACAAGGCAACCACTACTGATAACTGCCAAAGGATGGGGCAACCGTCAGATGTGTACGCCGAATAAATATGGGTTTCCCAGCAAACACAGAACCAGGTGCAAGACTTTTTTTGGGTTCCAGACTGGAGATATGGTGAAAGCAGTTTTGCCGATCGGGAAATTTGCAGGTACTCACGTTGGTAGGTTGGCAGTTAGAGAGAGTGGAGTCTTTGATTTGAGGACAGCTTGGGGAAAAATTAGCCCTGTGCGTCACAAATACTGCAAAACTGTTCACCGCAATGATGGTTATATGTATGGGTTTTCCACTCTTGTCCGCTAAATCGGCGATTAGAGGCGTACCGATCGGAATGTCCCAACTGTGGGGCGAAGTTTAAGATTCCCGCGTTGTGGGCGGATGGCTGGTGTCAAGGAGGTTTTGTGAGGTTTAAAAAGATGGCGGAGTATCAGAAATATTGCTGATTCCTTGAGACAATAAAGTTCTGTATGCTTGCTGAGGATGAGTTGGTTCATCAGGATATTTGAGTTCTAGTAATTTTTCTGACAACATTGGATTAATAAAATGAGTCCTAATTGTTTCAGAACTGCGATTCAATAGTTCAGCTAATCTTTTGACAGTTAAATATCTTTCCGAGCAAAGTTTCAGAATCGTGTTTCTCATCAACTCTGGACTTGCCCGTTGCTTTTCTCGAACCGGAGCAGCTATTTCTAGTAAAAAGAAATTTTCATCATTATGCACGGAGCTTGACTCATTATGCACGGAGCTTGAGTAATTATGCACGGAGCTTGACTCGTTATGCACGGAGCTTGGCTCATTATGCACGGAGCTTGGAATCAAGGAAAGTAAATCAGGTTGACTTTTATTTGGTAGAGCGTACTGAGTTCCGCGACCACGACCAGAGCGCTCTAACCAACCATTATTTACGAATTGCTTGAGACATTCCCCTATATCTCTGGGATGTTCTCGACTATAACACTGAATGTCAGCATTGCTAATTTCTCCTGATTGATGTGCCAGTATCAAAATAATCCGCTCTAATTCGGTCAATTCGCAATAGTCATCTCCCACAATTTCCCTTAACTCTGTTTCGACATTTTCGGGAATCATGCTCACCATTGGTAAAGCAACCAAAGTCATCTCTAACTCTAATTTCTCTGATACCAAAGGAAACCATTGCTGCTCTATCCATGCGCGGATCATCTTTCTAAAGCCCGATCCTGCTTTTTCTCCTAAGCCAAGCATTTGAAACATTTTTTGCAAATTAGGATTGCGAGGATCGCTAACGCCGCCTTCGTAAAGCTGCTGAATAGAAATTCTCAGACGACCCGGATTGGAAAACGAAAAACCATTTTTATACTTGGTAATTTTTAAAGGGCGAGTAGATTGATAATCGGCATGAATAAGAGTATTGACCAAAGCCTCTCGCAATGCTTCATGGACATGAGTTTCGCCACGACGTATGGCATCTTTGTCGAGTTGGAAAGGAACTTCTAAATCATTAACTACACGAGTATAAACACGATAGTAAAAATTAAACAAGTTAGGTTCCCACTTGCCGTCAAGTGTTAGTCTGTAAGTCCATCGTGTTTCTGGATCGTCAGAAAGTTGCTCCTGATAATCAAGTTGGTAGTGAGACAGTGCATCTAAAATACTACGTTCGCGACCAAACATGAGCAAACCAGCAATAGTTAACCCTTCTTGACCCGTGCTGCGATCGCGACTCCATCCCCCTAACTGACGCAACAAATCCGAATCATGTAATGCCAGCCAAGGATGATCTGGTTCTCTAGAGCTAAACCGTTGACGAAAGGATTTTAATGTTTCTGTATCGATATCACTAAGGTCGAAACCTTCTAAAATTTGGATATCTTGAGGTGCATCACTGGCATCGCGCAACATTTGACGGATTTCAGCATCAGTGCAACGATAATCCCCTTCATAATTGCGTTTATATGTGCCTGTTAAGGGATTATTGTTAATATAAACTGGTCGCTGTGTCCGAGTCGCTCTTGGCACTTTAATAATGACTAACTTATTAGTTTCAATCTCTAGTTGTTCTAGATCGGAGTTAAAACAGATAGGAGTGCTGAGTTTTTGCAGATTGTTATGATTGTTCCAAAATTCTTTTAATAGTACACTGGGGTTACGGACACCTGAAATCTCGAACCCATTTCGATTTTCCGTGACACCTAGAACAATATAACCACCATCTGTATTGGCAAATGCTGATACTGTTTCCCAACTACTTTTGGGAAAACCACCGTCAGCAGACTTAAATTCAATGTCTTGGTCTTCTCCAAGGTTTATGCGATCGAGTAATGTTTCTAAATCCATTTCCTTATCTCTGAAGCAGGGTGAGTAAACTCCAGTTCTTTCTCATAAAGGCGTTTGAGCGCTGCCAGTATTTCAAAGCTCAAACCCACAGACCAACAAGAGTCGATCGCTGCCAGCGCGATTAAGTATGTTATCAGTGATAAATATTTTGTTACTATACATTAAGTCAGAGTCCTAAATGTCGTAGCCATAAGGCTTAAAAAACTATGGACACAACTGGACTCGAACCAGTGACCCCTACGATGTCAACGTAGTGCTCTAACCAACTGAGCTATGCGTCCTCACGAATTACCAATGTAGCAGAACATTAGATGAATTGTCAAGCATAAATATAAAATTTTTCAAGCCACCCACAGCCACCGCCCTAATTCCCAACCCGCCAAATCTTCACAGTTCGATCGCCCGAACCGCTAGCCAAACACCCCGCATCAGCACTAAAGGCCACCGACAAAACCTCCCCCCCGTGTCCCGTCAGAAGTTCCAGCAAACCCCCCGTAGCCGTATCCCACAAATAAATCGAACCATCCCGACTCCCCGTCGCCAAAAACCCACCATCCCGGCTTAACGCCACACACAAAACATCCCCAGAATTGTCCCTCATACTCCGCAGCAGCGTACCTCGCCCCTGTGCGTCCACCCGCCACAGCTTCGCTGTACCATCCCGACTCCCACTAACCAAAATCGATCCTTCTCCTACTCCCCCCCTTGTAGGGGCGGTGCCCCCGTGCCCGCCCTGGCTGGGGAAGTTCGCAGCAAAGGCGATCGCCCGCACCCAATCCCCGTGCTCTGCTAAAGTACAAATCGATCGACCATTGCGCCAATCCCACAACTGCAAACTCTTATCCCGACTCCCCGTCGCCAAAAACTCCCCACCAGGACTAAAAGCCACCGCCTCCACCCCACCGACGTGACCATTCAAAGCCGACATCGGCCTACCCTTATTCAAATTCCACAACTGCACAGTCTTGTCCCGACTCCCCGTCGCCAAAACCTGACCGTCGGGACTAAACGCCACAGCATAAACCCGATCCTCATGACCGCGCAAAGCATACCACCACTTACCCTTATTCAAATCCCAAATTTGAATAGTTTTATCCCGGCCACCGCTAGCCAAAGTCGCCCCATCAGGACTAAAAGCCACAGAAGTCACCCAGTCAGAATGACCCGTGAGAGTATACCACCGCTTACCCCCGTGCAAATTCCACATCTCGATCGTTTTATCCTCACTCCCGCTAGCTAAAGTCGCGCCATCAGGACTGAAAGCTACTGACGTAACAGCATGGGAATGACCTACCAAAGTATGAACGCACCTCCAAGTAGGCGCGCGCGCTGGCACAACCCGCTGCATCGGTGGCACAGGTATAATAGTGCCTGCAACCGTTGGTGGCACGGCATTCTGCACCGCAGGCATCCTCTGTGGCACGGGAATTGCAGGCGCTGGTAGGGGCGGTGGATGGTGCGTGCCCGCCCCCGACTGCTGCGGCTGCAAATCTTGGAGAACTTCAGCTACAGATTTGTAGCGGCGACTGAGACTCGGTTCGATCATTCTGTCGATGATGCGGCTTAATTTCGGATCGATTTGAACCTTCAAAAAATCTCGCCAAACCCAAACATCTTGATTGATATCGAACAAATCAAACGGAGATATTTGAGTCAGTAAATAAATGCAAGTTACGCCCAAACTATACAAATCGCTAGCATAAACCGCTTGACCTCGAATTTGTTCCGGCGCCACGAATTCAGGCGAACCAATCACTGTACCTGTTTCTCTCAAACCCTCCACAAGTTTTGCAGCACCAAAGTCAACTAAAACTAATTCCCCGGTTAGTGTTGGGTAAGTATAAATAATCGGAGTTTGAGAAACGCGGCGGCGGATAATGTTAGGTGGTTTAATGTCTCGGTGAATTACATTGCGATCGTGCACGAACTGCAATACTGGCAATAAATCATTCAGCATACCGAGAATCTGATTTTCGCTAAAAGCCCCAGCCCCCGCCAATTCTTGCTGTAAATTTTGACCTTCTATAAATTCCTGCACTAAATACTGATATCGTTCCTGCTGAAAGTGCGCCAGCAATTCGGGAATTTGCGGGTGTTTTCCCAATTCGTCCAGCCGCACCGCTTCTCGGTTGAATAATTCTGCTGCTTTTTCGGCGCTGCTGGTTCCTTGGGATAGCGGGAAAAACTGTTTGATTGCACAGCGCGGTTTTGAGGGTTTGTCTTCGTCAACGGCTAAAAAAGTACGGCCAAAACCGCCGCGCCCGAGGGGTTTGATGGCGCGGTAACGCTCTCTCAGCAACAGTTTTGTGCCACAATTCAGGCAGAATTGAGTTCGATCGGCATTTTGGGGGGTTTGACAGGCGGGGTTTAGGCAATAACTCATAACTGAACCGGGAAGCAATCAGCAGCATATTTCTATGATACTGAGCCAAAAGGGCGATCGACCTTCGCGTTACAATTTAAAATTAAAGGACTGAAGTCCGAACGATCAAACCAGTTTGTAGTGAGGACTTCAGTCCGCAGCATTTAAGCTCTAGCTTTAACATTCAGAGCATACTCTTTAAACCTTTCCAAGTCAGCCTGAATAGTCGATTCAACAACTCGCCCTACAAATGAATTGTCCATCAATGTTGCCAGCCAGCCGGGAACTCCATAAGCCACGGTTAGTTTGACAATGCTGCTGTTTTTGCGATCGTAAAACCGCACCGCACCCCGATTGGGCAAACCATCTACCGATTCCCACTGAATTATCTGATTCGGCACTAATTTGAGAATCCGAGAAAGCCAGCTAAATTCTAACCCCCCGGTTGCAAGTTTCCAGCGCGATAATTCTGGATCTTCTTCGAGAACTCGAACTGATTCTATCCACTTCATCCAGCGCGGCATTTGCTCTAAGTCAGACCAAAGTTCCCACGCTAATTCGATAGGAATTGCCACTTCTACTTGTACACTATGCTCTAACCAATCAGTCATTCGATTTTAGATTTTAGATTTTAGATTTTAGATTGAAGAATTGTTTCTTCTCGTTTCCAGGCTCGGCCTGGTAACGCATATCCAGAGGCTCCGCCTCGGTTTTCAAAAGCGAATATCAGAGGCAGAGCCTCCTCCAAGGCATTCCCAGCCAGAGCCTGGAAACGAGAGAAAATCATTAGCTTTTAGCTTTTAGCATTTTTCACTGGAGCGACTAATGCCAACTGCCAACTGCCAACTATCAACTGCCAACTAACTGTAAGTTTCCAGAATAGCCTTAGCCGCTTGATGACCGGAAAGAGTCGCACCTTCCATGCTATCAATGTAGTCTTGCTGAGTGTAACTTCCAGCTAAAAAGAAATTAGCAACAGGAGTTTTTTGAGCAGGGCGGAAAAGATCCATTCCCGGCGCTTCCCGATACAGAGATTGAGCGAGCTTAACCACACTGTACCAAGTCATATTTAATTCCCGTGCTGAGGGGAATAAATCCTGAACTTGCTTGAGTACGTGTTGGGCGATCGCCTCATTGCTTTGTTTGATAAACGGATCGCCCGGTGTCAGCACCAACTGCAACAGAGAACCTTGTCCTTCTTTATAATAATCCTTAGGACTTGTCAGCGCCAAATCGGCAAAACAAGAAAAATCTGCATCTGCTGAATATAGCAAATTATCGATGCCTACAGCGTGGCTCAACTGTTTGCGCTTGGCTTCATCTTCCAGTTCCGTTACCCAACCGTCGAACCGCAATTGTACTGTCGCAACAGGTACCGCATCTAACTTATAAATGTTGTCAAATTCCGACCATTTGCGCCAAGCTGGAGGCAATATTTTCTGAATTCCAGGCACGTCGCAGGCGAAAACGTAGGCATCTGCGGTAATATGTTCTTCAGTTTCGCCGTTAGCTACTAGCAAACCTGTTACGCGCGTTTCTGTGCCTTCTTCAAACTGAATTTCTCGGACTCGGCGCCGCGTGTAAATTTTGGTTCCTTTACTTTCCAAATATTCGACAATTGGTTTGTGCAAATATTCGTTGGGAGAACCGGACAGCATCCGCATGACAGAGGCTTCGGTTTTTGATGCAAAGAATTGGAATATTGTCAACATACACCGGGCTGAAATATTTTCAGTGTCGATAAAACCTAGTGCGTAGGCGATCGGGTTCCACATTCTTTTGAGGGAGTTTTGGTTGCCGCCTTGACTGCGAAACCAGTCAGCAAAGCTAATTTTATCCAAATTGCGGATAGTTTTCATTGCTCCCTCAAAGTCGATCAAACCACGGACGATGGGGCTAGTTCCCAGGGCGATCGCATTTTGAATTTTGTCTTGTACCGTTAGCTGGGATGTAGTGAAAAATGCCTTCAAACCGTGCAAAGGAGCACCCACGGGAAAGCGAAAATCCAAAGAACCAGTTTCGCCGCCTCGATTGATAAAAGTGTGGACGTGATCTTTGAGGAGCAAATCGTCAAAAGCTCCCACCTTTTTCATTAGGGCAAATAAGTTATAATAGCAGCCGAAGAATACGTGCAAACCCATTTCAACGTGATTCCCGTCGGGATCTACCCAACTGCTGACTTTGCCGCCGACAAAAGGGCGGGACTCAAAAATTTCTACTTCGTGGCCGGCATCCACTAAATCGACTGCTGTGGTCATTCCAGCCAGTCCCGCACCTGCGATCGCAACCCGCATTTTACCTATCCTTATCCAGTATTTTTACAAATTGTAACAAGTTTTAGAGTTTCCGAAACATTCTAAAGTGCGTAAATGCCGATCGGCACTTGCACCCCTCTCTGAATTCTTGCCAAAAAATCCGCACTAATTGCACCGTAAGGGCTTTGTTCCAGATAAGTCTGGCGCAAAGCAGACACATTTTCGCAGACAGCTAAAGAATCAGCTTGTAATCCTCCCTCACCAGCCGGAATTAAGATGCGATTAGGATTATCTACGCCTGTAAGGTTACTTGTGAAAGGAACAACAATCACAGAATCGCTAAACTCGTTGCGGATGTCAGGAGAAACCACAACTACAGGTCTTTTTTTTTGTATCTCCTAACTGACGCAAAGCCCTTGAAAGATAAATCTCCCCTTGTCTGGGATAAGTTGTAGTTATTGAATTAGAGTCCATCGGCGTTCCATGCTTCCTCTATCTGTTCTTCTACAAAATCAAACCACTCTTTTTCATCCTGAATATCTTCTTGACTGCGGTTGAGATAAAATTTCCGCAATTTATCTTCTATTTGCTTGGCGTACCAGAGACGGAGAGCTTGTTCGATCGCCTCCGTCCAATTATCGGTAAGCTGGTCTATTTTATCAGCAAACTCGGCATCAAGGGCGACCAACACTTCTCGCTTTTGAGTAGAATTTGACACGTTCGTTCTCCTTGCCAATTCAAATAAAAAAAATGACTGCTAACTGTTGACTGGCGACTAATATCATTGGTTGTTAGTTATTGGTTATTAGCAGCATCACACGAGTAACAAATAACAAATAACAAATAACAAATAACTAACAACTAACAACTGACTTTAAAACATCGGCATCAACTGAAGTGGCCCAATTCCTAAGTCTTTAGGAGAAACCCAGCGCACCTCAAACAAAGCGACCATATCCTTAAACTGAGGCTGACCGCGAGAAGCACCCATCAACCCTTTAGCAATCACCAAACCGCACCAACCGTTAGTTGATTTACAGCGGCGCTCCCACTTTTTGCGAGCTTCCTGATGCACCGGGTCGTTTTCATTAAACTCGCCAAACAAATACAATTCCCCATTTTTTGTTTGCAAAATACCCAAGTCGTATTGCTCGTCTTGAAAAGGATCTTCGCCCGGATTAAAACAAATTGCCTTCACCCCTCCAGCTTCTTTCAAATCTTGAATCATAGTTTTAGCCTTGGGATTGGAAGTTTGAATCATCACTACAGGCAAACCATCCCCGGCGGTATTAATATCGACTTCTGCACCTTCGTGAAACTGGACACTTCCGCGTAGAAAATCTACCGTTTCCCAAGGTACGACACCCAGACTCAAGAATGAATTTTGCGGCACCAAATCGTCCCGCAGCCGTGGCATTTCAAATTCATCATCCTCATCGTCATCGTCATCGCCCAGCATCTGTAATAATTCGTCTGACACCTCAGGCATCGTCGAAACTTTAACCGATACCTGTTGAATTTCTCCATCAGACTGCGGAACAGGGATGCGGTAGCGACTGTTGAGAGCGGGAAATGTGTCTGCTGCCAATTTCCGGCGGCCGTTGTGGAAAAAGCGGTGGAATGCTTCGAGAGCAACTAACATCGTCAGGGCTTCTTCTTCGTAAAGAATCGATCGCAATCCTTCTAAAGGATGCAGGTTGCCAAAATTCGGTTCAATTTCCGATGGAGGCAAATCGGCTAAATCAATTTCGTCATCGTCATCCTCATCAAGCTCGCCGGCGCTTTCAAAGGTGAGAAACAAACAGTCTTGCCCTAAAAAAGCCTGTTCTAAATCTTCAAAAGAGTCATCGTTGACAACTCGCTCTCGAAACCGCTTCAAGGATTCTAGAGATCGGTACAGCAAAACTCCGTAATCCATTCTCCCTTGGCCCAATACGGATACGTAGAGGCTGGCGACATCCCACTGATTGATTTCAATAGATATAATTTGATGTTCGCTCAAAGTCCGCCACGGAGCATCGTGCCAAATTTGAGCGGCTTTTTCCATTAGCACTTCGGCGTACTCAGGCGGTAATTCGGGAGGCCGATTCACAGCGACCTCTTCCATGCCCCGAAAGATTTCATCAATTAAGGGCAATTCCGGTACGTAGTCAATGGAAATACCTAAATCTTGAAGTATTCCCCGCAGGTAAAATTGAATTTCTCGATTTTTGACTACGATTTTTTGGGGGCGGACTGCGGGGGCCGGACTTTGGGGATGTTCCATTGCCCGCAGGAGAGCGCGGACGATCGCCTCTGGGCCCGCATCTGGGCCTACCATGTCCATTGCTCTGACGATGCCTTCAGAGCCGTCCACCCAGAGAATACACTCGCCACCAGCTTCTGGATCGTCGTCGTCCTCTAGCATCATGTGCGAGTCAGCATTTGATAACGGTCGGCGGTCGCCCTCCCACACGCTGGGAATTTGAGGTAAGTTTTGTAGCCGACGAAGAGTAGAGCGATTCAGCGCTGCCATAGAGTAAGCCCGTTGGGTGAAGCATTGTTGCGGTGCCACAAAGGGTCAACCGCTGCTTCTCAATCATAAACCCTATAGGGGGAGAGGACATCAAGCTTGGAAATGAGGTCTCACCGTAATTAAAAATTTCCGGCTAAAAATTCTGCCTTCAACGTTCAGTTGACAGTTGACAGTTGACAGTTGACAGTTGACTCCGAAAGCAGTTGGCAGTTGGCAGTTGGCAGTTGGCAGTTGGCAGTTGGCAGTTGGCAGTTGGCAGTTGGCAGTTGGCAGGAAAGTAGGTGACTGACTGATGACTGATACTGATAACGTTCGCTCTTCGGGGACGCTCGCACTAATTAATGACTGATGACTAATGACTTCTTCCCTCTTCCTTCTTCCCTCTTCCTTCTTCCTTCTTCCTTCCCTGTACAATGGAGGTATAAGATTAAACTCTTAACATTCGACAGTCTCAGGAGTTCGACAGATTATGACTCAAGCGATTTCCCAACAGCGGGGCATTCAAATGACGGACTCTGCTGTTCGTCAAGTTTTAGCTCTTCGAGAAAAACAAGGTAAAGACCTCTGCTTGCGCGTAGGGGTGCGGCAGGGCGGCTGTTCTGGTATGTCTTACGTGATGGATTTCGCAGACCCCAGCACTGTGAAATCTGACGATGAAGTGTTCGACTACGAGGGTTTTCAGGTAGTGTGCGATCGCAAGAGCATTCTTTATCTCTACGGTTTGGTGCTCGACTTCAGCGATTCGATGATCGGCGGTGGCTTTAAGTTCACCAACCCCAACGCTACTCAAACTTGTGGCTGCGGCAGTTCTTTTTCTGCTTAAATGGGAAAATTGCTTGGGGCATGGGTATGGGCATTGGTAATTGGTCTCCAGCTAATTGCTGACAATCGCGATCGACAATTAGCCTCGGATGCGCTTCCTTTGTCCCGCACCCCATGCTTTCGAGCAATCTAAAATCTAAAATCCAAAATCCAAAATCGAATGACCCCTGAAGAAATGTTTAAAGACGGTTTCGATCGCTACCAAGCTGGCGAAGCCCCTGCTAATCTGATCCCCGTGTTCAAAGAATTGTGCGAGAAATCTCCCAAAAATGGCAATGCCTGGGCTAGCCTCGCGTGGCTCTACCTTTTGGAAAATAAACCCGGATCGGCTCAAAAAGCAGCGAAAACAGCGGTTAAATTGAACCCTCACGACGCCCAAGCTCGCATCAACCTAGCAGTCGCGATTCTGGATCTCAAAGAAAAAGGGGTGCGCCCCCACGTAGAAGTTGCTCAGCAACTCCTGATGGCTTCCGAAGAGTTGTTAGAGGAAGTTACAAAAAATTTTGAAGAAGGATTAAGCCGCAAACCGGACTGGAAGAGTCTCGCCCGCGTGAAACAGTGGCTTCTGGAAGCGTAAGCCCGCAAACAATGTCGATTTGGGGGCGGGGATCAAGGAAATCGGGTTTGTGGTTTATTACGATCTCGTAATAAATCAATAAATAACTTTATGGAAAACTCAGGAAGTCAGTGCTAGTATTTGAAAACTTAGACGATCGACAAACCGGCACAGCGGTTTTCAGACTTGACTACCATAAATACTAGGAGTTGTAAGAACATGAGCACTGACAGCCACGTTAACATCAAACCAGCAACCCGCAACCACAAAGGTTTCTTTATTCAGCCTGCTTCTTACAAATTGATGAGCATCGATAAATCCGGCTGGGCCTTGATTTGCATGGACAAAGCAGTTTGTCATTATGTAGATCCTGATGACTTGCAATTGCCGAATAAGTCGGGAATGTCTGAAGGTTAATCCAGAAGTTTTGAGAGACATTAAAATGCTTTATTTGAGTAGCTGCCCTCCCTGGAGAGGCAGCAACTTTTTTTTGTCAGTTGTCAGTTGTCAGTTGTCAGTTGTCAGTTGTCATTAGTCCTGCCGTCGGGCAGTCATCAGTCATCAGTCAGAAGTGTACTAGATCTAACCCAATACAGTTCACTTAAGACAGTACACCAGGAAAAACGATTTGACAAACAGACCCTGCGATTGCTTCGCGAAGACGCTCGCAATGACAAAAAACGTTAAGTAAACCGTATTGAGATCTAACCAATGTAAGGAAGTTCGGCAACGGGTTGTGTAGCGGATGTAACGGATAGAATTCCCAATAACCGATTACCGATTACCGATTACCGATTACCAATTACCAATTACCAATTACCAATTACCAATTACCAATTACCAATTACCAATTCCCAATTCCCGATTACCAATTACCAATTCCCAATTCCCCATCGCCTAATTGCTAGATTTGATAGAAAAATTACAAATTACCGATTACCAAGAATAATGGGTTTAAAGCCTCCTCGTTCGAGGAGGAAATAAAACAAAATTATTCACTGTTTCAATCCTGTTCCTTCTAGGTAGAGGTCGATCTCAAACTGTCAACTGTCAACTGTCAACTGTCAACTGTTGACCAATTCCCGATCGCCTAATTGCTAGATTTGAAGGCAAAAAGCAGATCGAGCTGAGCAGTTGTCGGTTCTGTCGAAGTTGTGGCTACGCTGACTCCTCGGAGAGAATTGAGCACTTCAGCAACGGGCGGCGAAACTAAATTGGGCTGTACAGCGAGCAAATAACGGTTCGCCCATGACATGGTTTTTTCCATATCTATATAAAAGTAACCTTGGTTCGCCTGCGGTACAGCAGTGGCGATCGCCTGAAAACTCGGACTGCTGCTTAATGGTTGCGGTGGCGCTGTGGTGATGACATCAACTAAAGGGCCGCCGAAGGCGACAAATACAGAATTTTCATTCAGCCAACCGTGCCCGAATAAAGTGCCTTGCTGCGGTATTTGCCACTCTGTAACCTCTTTTCCCTGGACTTGTCTGGGGGCGACGCTGACTGTAGGATTGCTTTTGGCGATCGCATCGAGTTTTTTGAGGGTGGCTTCCGCTGCGGGGCGATCGCTCGTTTCAAAAATCATCGCCGCCCCCATCCCCAACTGAGACAAAATACCTTGCTCCGAACCGATCGCCCCGATCGCAAATTCCCCATTCATCCAGCCAAAAACATCACGATCGGCATCCAAATCCAAGCGTTTAAAACTACTTCTCACCTGCTGAATGCCCCTGTCAACTTCCGGGCTATCTTTTGCCTCTGCCGTCGCCTGCAACCAAATGCGATCGAGTCCCTTACCCCCTACTAAAGCAATGGTTTCGCCGGGAAATTTGGGCAACAATTTCGATCCGACTGGCGGCTTTTGCTGTCCGAATTTAGGATCTAACCGAGCGATAGTTTTCACCCTCAATCCCGAACTGTCGGCCCCTATTCCCGCTACCAAAGACTTGACTTGTTTAAACTGTGAAAGCACTGTCGAAGGCAATTGAAAATCATCGGGCAAATTAGTTTTTAATTGCTCGATTGCAGCAGGATAATCAGCAATGTAAATAGTTGCGATCGGATTCGGTACGCCAGCACTCTCTGCAAAAAACTTAGTTGTACTCTTCTGGGTAGCGAGGGAGGGCTGTCCTTTAAAAGTATCGATCGCCATTTCCACAGGCTTTCTCAAAGGAGCCATCACTAATTGATCGTCCAACAAAGCCACACTGTAGCGCTTGCCCGTTGGCTCTGCAATCTCAGAAATTTTAACTCCTTTATACTCAGTTTCTTGAGTTGTGGCACCTTCCTGAGATTTTAATTTATTAGCAAAATTCCAAGCACTAATTTTATTTTTGACACTGACTACAACGAGCAGTTTAGGAGGCTCTGTTTTAGCGGTAGCATCTGGGGGTAACAAAGCCACCATCACGCCCCCCAGCCAGGGCTTTAAGTCTCTCTCAAAGTCGATTTGAGTGCCTGCCAAGCTTTGTTCTTGAAAGGCCTTCAAACCCGCACCGACCAACTTTTGAGCGCCCGGGGTGCCGAATTGCTGCAACTGTGACAGTGCTTGGGGATTGGGGGAGATGAAGGCGGCCATCATTGCTTCGTCGGGTACAACTTTGGCGCTGTCTTGGGGGTTGGAGACTTGTTGGCTCAAACCGTGGAAGTAAAGGTACACCGCGGCGCTACCTGCTGCAATGATGGCGGCAGCAATTAGAAGCTTTGGTTTTTTTGCAGGCATTGTTTTCGATCCTAGCGTCCTTTATCAGTTTAATGAAAATCCACTGGGCTTGTGGGGAGCCGATCGAGCTTGCTATTTATTTTTATACAATTTAAAACGGGTTTGGGCGATCGTGTAAACTGCTGTTGAGATGAAGTGCGGGAAGAAATATGAAAGTAGCGATCGCGGGAGCAACGGGATTTGTAGGTAGCCGGCTGGTGGAGAAGCTGCAAGCAGCCGGACATCAAGTGGTGGTTTTGAGTAGAGATGCGGCGAAAGCTGGGCGAGTTTTCCCAGCTTCGGCTTATCCGAATTTGGAAGTTGTCGCCTACACTCCGGCGGAGTCTGGTGATTGGCAAAATTCGATCGCGGGCTGCGACGCTGTGGTTAATTTAGCTGGGGTGCCGATTGCGGAGGAAAGGTGGACGGAGGCGCGCCAGCAAGCGATTCTCGACAGTCGCAGATTGACGACGGCAAAATTGGTAGAGGCGATCGTCAATGCTAATCCTAAACCATCGGTGTTTGTGAGCGCATCGGCGATCGGCTATTACGGAACCAGCGAAACCGCTGAGTTTGACGAAAGCAGCCCTGCGGGAAACGATTTTTTAGCAGCAGTTTGCAAAGACTGGGAAGCTGCGGCCCAACCTGCCAAAAATGCAGGCACAAGGCTAGCAATTTTGCGCTTGGGAATAGTTTTGGGAATGGGAGGCGCGCTAGCAAAAATGCTGCCACCTTTTAAACTATTTGCAGGCGGCCCAATTGGCACAGGAAAACAGTGGTTTTCTTGGATTCACCGCGAGGATGTGGTTGATTTAATTTTGTATTCTTTGCAAAATTCGCAAGTTCAAGGCGTTTTGAATGCGACAGCACCGAATCCAGTGCGGATGAATGAATTGTGCCAAACTTTAGGGGAAGTTTTAAGTCGGCCTTCTTGGTTGCCGGTGCCAGGTTTTGCTTTAGAAATGCTGTTGGGAGACGGCGCTAAAGTTGTTTTGGAAGGGCAGAAAGTTTTGCCGAAACAAACTTTGGCTAGCGGTTTTCAATATCAGTATCCGATGCTGAAGTTAGCTCTGGAAGAAATTTTGGCTGGTAATTAAATCCTGCATTTTTAGATATCCCTCGTTCCCCGGCTCTTCTGCCTGGGAACGCATATCCAAAGGCTCTGCCTCGTTCCTTCAAATAAATCATCCCACTCAACAATCAATCACATCAACTACCAACAATCCATCTCGATGCCTCGGGTGCGATCGCATTTGCCAACAACTCCAAGCCGTAGAATTAGATAATTGGCAAGAATACACGCTCTTAGAAATCGATAACGCCGATGTCGAGCCGATTCATTTGTTAAAAATGACCTGTCCGAGCACCGGACACATTCATTCGTTGCGAGTGCCGCCAAATGTAGTATCAGCAAAAGAGGCAATTCGCTGGGTAAACTGGGACATTGACTCAGAAGATTTTTCCGTGCAAACTTGAATGCAAGCAGCAGAAATACAAGAACCTTAGATTATTTGTTCGTTAAGATGATTTCAGGAGATACGATATATGGTAGTTGCAACAAAATCAACGATTTCTCTTGCAGAGTTTTTGCAGTTGCCCGAAACTAAACCCGCAAGCGAGTACACAGACGGTCAAATCTATCAAAAACCTATGCCGCAAGGAAAACATAGCAAACTTCAAAGTGAGTTATTGTTGACTATTTCTGAGGTTGGGGAACCCCAAAAGTTAGTCTGTGCTCTTCCAGAATTGTGCTGTACTTTTGCGGATTGGTCAATTGTTCCCGATATTGCTGTTTTTGAGTGGTCTCGCATTCCCGTTGATGAAGATGGAGAAATTGCCAACCGCTTTGAAATTCCACCGGATTGGATAATTGAAATTTTGTCACCTGACCAATCTCCAAATCAGGTGATAAAAAAAATAATTTTTTCGATCAATCACGGTACTAAATTGGGTTGGTTTGCCGATCCGAGCGATAAATCAGTAATAGTTTTTCAACCGAATCAATTGCCTGAGGTTAAATCAGATACGGATATTTTATCTGTTCTTAGCGTGTTGGGCGATTGGCAGTTATCCGCAGCCGAGTTGTTTAATTGGTTGAAAATTAATTGATTTAATACGAATTTAAAAAAGTCTTGCTAGAATCATCAATCTTAGACCAATTCTTAACAGTGGCAGATCCCCGCGCAGGACACGGCAGTGCCGTTTCCCTACAGAAAACTGATATCTTTGCCAAAAACTTAATCCATAAAACACTAATCAACATTGGCCCTGTGCCACTTAAAATGGTGGAATGCACAAACCATCAATTTAGGAAAAACTGTTAATAAGATAAGAAAGAAGCCCGCCTTCAGTCAAAGGTGGGCTAAATTCATGCCAGCTTACAGACAGCTAGGCAATCGGGTCTCTTAGCCGATTGACGTAAAAGTTGAGAAAAAGATCCAAATCTTCCGGAAAAACTTATCCTCAACAATTAAGCTCCAGTTTACCCAAGCAGATCGGGAAAATTTCGCACACAGCGATGTTTCCCTGCAAGTGGGGAAATGCTGGAGCTTTATTTTGCCAGCAATCCCCAATCTCCAAGGGTTTAAGCGTCGTGATCGTGAGCGAAGCGGCGGAAGAGGAAGTCTAGGGCGTAGTTCCGCAAGTTGTAATATTCGGGATCTTCCATCATTTGTACCCGATCGCGCGGACGTGGGAAAGGAATCTCCAAAACCTCGCCAATCGTTGCTGATGGGCCGTTAGTCATCATCACGAGTCGATCAGCCAAAAACAGCGCTTCGTCAATATCGTGAGTAATCATCAACACGGTACAGCGGTGATCGTTCCAGATTTTCAGCAACTCTTCCTGCAATTCTTCCTTAGTAATTGCGTCGAGAGCACCAAAGGGTTCGTCTAAAATCAGCACCTTGGGACGAATTGCTAAGGCGCGGGCGATGGAAACCCGTTGTTTCATACCCCCGGAAATTTGCGGAGGTCTTTTCTCAGCAGCTTCTGTCAGTCCCACCATTGCCAAATGATCTTTGACGATCGCATTTTTCTCGGCTTTCGACTTCTCGGGAAATACAGCGTTAACGGCAATGTAAACGTTTTCAAACACTGTCCGCCAAGGCAGCAAAGCATAACCTTGAAACACTACCATGCGATCGGGGCCTGGCTTTTCGATCCGCTGCCCGTTAATCGACACGGTGCCTTCGCTGGGATGGCTAAAACCGGACACCATATTTAACAGTGTTGATTTGCCGCAGCCGGAGTGTCCGATCAGAGTAATAAACTCTCCCTCAGCTACGGTCAAGTTAACGTTTTCTAATGCTCTGTAACCGTTTGGATATACTTTATAAACATTGTCCATCACCAAAAAAGGCTGGCGGCGATCGTTTGGTTGCTGGCTCTGGGTTTTGGTGTTTGTCTGGTTGACAGCAGTATTAATCATGGGTTTGAGAAGCCGTTAGTAGGTGATTAGCGATAGCAAATAATGGAGTTTTGAATGGTGAGCTGCGAGTCGAGACTGTAGATTTTCGAGTTCCCTGTATATTTTCAGTATTGAGTTTAAATTGCAAGACTTTTGCATCAATTATATAATTGTGCCGCTTCGCTCTCAACAATGCAATCAATCGCTGTGATTTCTGATTCCTCTTGTCTGACTTGTGAGTTGATAAGTCTTTGACAGGGGCGATCGAGAACTAAGCAATTTTTTCACCTTTTGATATCTCAAAACTCACAGAGCACCATTAGACATTTGGCCGGTGGAAAGCATTCCACCGGCTGGGGCGGACACTCAACAGATCCTAAGCAGCTCTGCGGCCCGAATCCAGAATCACTTCAGCCATCGTGTAATCGCGTTTAATCGCTAGATTGTTGAGATAGCCGATCGGATCTTCAGCATTAAACACCGAGCCATCAAACAAGCGGAGAGAACCCCGAGTGTAAGTAATATCAGACATTCCCAGCTCGCGCGCTGCTGTACTGAAGGGGCCGACTCGCACCACCCGTTCCAGAATTTCTACCCAGTTGCGGGGGAAGACTGTATCGCCCCAACGCGCCATCTGTACCATGTGCCACAACTGTTCGGTACGGCTTGGGCGGTTCACCCCGTCGCCGGCGAACAAGTGGTGAGCGTATTCCCGCATCGGAGTATCAAGATCGCAAGCAGTAGATTTGGAATCGCCAATTTGGATGTAACTCTTGTCAGTAGCGACGTACTCCCGTCCCGCCACAATTTCGGAAACTTCTTGAGCGTGGGCCGGATCGCTGCAATAGTGACAAGCTTCTAGCAAAGCTTTCACTAGAGCAATGTGAGTGTTGGGGTAAGCATTCGCCCAGTCTTCCCGAACTCCCAGAATTTTTGCCGGGTGTCCAGGCCACAGTTCCAAATCCGTAGCCACGGTAAAGCCGACTCCTTCCATCGCCGCGCGCAAGTTCCAAGGTTCGCCGACGCAGAAACCGTCAATCGTCCCACCTTGCAAGTCCACAATCATCTGGGCTGGAGGGATGTTTTTCAGTGAAACATCATGATCTGGGTCAATTCCGCCGGAAGCCAGCCAGTAGCGCAGCAGCAGGTTGTGCATCGATGAAGGGTGAACGATGCCCATGCGGTGAGTTTGGGCGGGGGTTCTGTGCAGCATTTCTTTGAAATCTGCCAGAGTGTAGATTCCTTGGTCGTAGAAGCGACGGGCCAGGGTAATTCCGTTGCCGTTGCGGCTCATGGTGAGGGCTGTAACGGTTGCTATGGGCTTCTCTTGGTGGCCTCCTAAGCTCAACCACGCTGCCATCCCAGAGGGCATTTGGGCTGCGTCTAGGTATCCGGCGGCGATGCCGTCTACGATGCCGCGCCAGCTTGTTTCGCGCACGAGGTGGACTTCATCGAGGCCGTGTTTGGCAAATAAGCCTTTTTCTTTGGCGATCGCGAGGGGAGCACAGGCTGCCAGGGGGATAAAGCCGAGTTCGAGGTTGACTTTTTCTAGGCCGTGGCGGGCGATCGCCGGTACTTTCCGCGCGCGCAGTTTTTTCACCCGTTTCTGCTGGTTGAGGAAGTAAATCATTTCACTCCGCAGCGCGTAGTAGCTGGGGTGCGAGACTACTTCCATACGTACCCGGGGGCGGGGGATGTCTACTTCGAGGATGCCGCCAATTTTCGATTCTGGGCCGTTGGTGAGCATGACGATGCGATCGCTCAGCAGCACCGCTTCATCTACGTCGTGCGTTACCATCAGGGCGCTGATTTCATACTCTTGGCAAATTTCCATCAACTTTTCTTGCAAGTTGCCGCGAGTCAAAGCGTCTAGGGCGCCGAAGGGTTCGTCTAAGAGTAACAGTTTGGGACGCAGGGCTAGGGCACGGGCGATCGCCACGCGCTGTTTTTGTCCGCCTGATAGTAGTGCCGGTTGCTTCTCGGCGTGGGGGCCCAAGCCCACCATCTCGATGTGTTTTTGGATGATGTCGAGGCGCTCGGCTTTAGCTAAGCCGCTCATTACTGAGTCTACGGCCAGGGTGATGTTTTCTCTGACTGTCCGCCAAGGTAGCAGCGAATAGTTTTGGAACACCACCATGCGATCGGGGCCCGGCTGAGTGATTCTTTGTCCGTCGATCGTCACCAATCCTTCTGTGGGCAGATCCAAACCTGCCACCATATTTAGCAGAGTGGATTTGCCACAACCCGAGTGTCCGACTAAGGAGATAAATTCTCCTTTTTTAATTTCTAAGTCGATCCCTTTGAGGGCTACGTATGTACCGCCGTCTGTTAAATTAAATGTTTTTCCGACTTGTTCTACCGCAATCAAAACTGACATGGTTTTCTTGCCTTTTTTGTAGGTTTGTCCTTGATTTTTCGATTATTTTTGACTGTTGACCGTTAGCTTTTATATTATGCCGATCGCCCAACTGCAATAATAATATTGGTTCGTAGTGAGGACTTCAGTTCTATTCTTTTAAAAAGCTGAGGACTGAAGTTCTGCTACTCCTTTAACTCGTTATCAGGCACAGCCTGGTAACACATAATCAGGAGGCTCTGCCTCGATTTTCCAGCCGAGGCAGATCCTCTTGGATATGGGTTCCCAGTTATTTTACCGGACTTGATATTAGCTTTTAGCTAACAACTGTCAACTGTCAACTGTCAACTGTCAACTGTCAACTGTCAACTATCAACCGTCAACTGTCAACTGTCAACTGTCAACTATCAACTGTTTTTATTTGCCTTGAGAGGGAGCAATTTTTTGCTGCAACCATGCCATCAGGCGATCGAGCATCAAACCAACAGCCCCAATGTAGAACACCGCCAAGAGAATTTCACTGATGTAGTTTTGCTGGTAAGCATTCCAAATAAAGAAGCCAATACCTGTAATCCCGGACATCACGATTTCCGCTGCAATAATCGCCAGCCAAGCCAAACCGATCGCAATTCTCAATCCGGTGAAGATATAAGGAAGCGCCGACGGAAACAAGATATTGATGTAATATTCCTTCTGAGTAAGTTGCAGCACTTTCGCCACGTTGTTGTAATCGTCAGGAATTTGACGAACACCTTCAGCCGTGTTGATTAAAATCGGCCAAACAGAGGTAATGAAAATCACGAACAAAGCAGCCGGTTCGTTTTGTTGAAGTGCAGCCAGGGCGATCGGTACCCAAGCCAAAGGTGCTACCATCCGCAAAAACTGGAAAATCGGGTCTAAAGCCTTGTTCAGGAAGGGATTCGTACCTACCAAAACCCCCACGCTAATGCCCACAGCGGCCGCGAGAGTGTAGCCTTTTGCTACCCGTTCCAAACTAGCCATAGTCTGCCAAAATAAGCCGACTCCGTAGGTTTTGGAGTTCATGAAAGGATACATCAACAAAATCCGCGTCCGTTCGTCAGTCCAAACGCTAGTTGGGGGTGGCAACTTGATGATTCCTGTACCCGACAGGAATTGCCAAATTAGCAGGAACCCTAAAAGTCCTAAAATTGGCGGCAATATATTTGACGAATTCTTTTTCCAAAACTCGCCAAGAACTCCTTGGACATCGACTCCGCCTCTCCGATTTGTGCTGACAGCCATCTTGCTAATCTCCTGTGTTTCTGCTGTTTTTTTTCGAGACTTAAGTTATGCGAAGCTTTTACCAACTAACAATGGTCTCGCATCCCCACGGAAGCGGATTGTTTTTAGAACGAGGTTTAAATCGCACGCTTCTAAAAACTGTGTTGTCAACTGTCAACTGTCAACTGTCAACTGTCAACTGTTTAACCCATCACGCTTTTTTAATTGCCAGACTCTTGATGTAATCTTCGGGCTTGTCCGGGTTGAATTCTTTGCCGTCGAAGAACTTCTCAACACCACGAGTCGATTTTGCCGGAATGTCAGCTTCAGCAACTCCGGCTAATTTAGCCGCAGCTTTCCACAAATCTCCTCGGTTGACTTTATCGATGATTGTCTTAGAATCTGCCAAGGTTTTTGTTGGCAAGAAACCCCAGCGCACGCTTTCGGTTAAGAACCACAAATCGTGGCTCTTGTAGGGATAGGAAACGTTGCCGACTCCATCATTCCAGTACAGCGTACTCATTTTGAAGTCGTTGATTTCGGGCTTGCCGTCGCCCATGATATACTTGCCTTCATAAGGAGGAAGCAACACTCCAGGAGCTACGTCAAAGAAGTTTTTGCCAGAAACAATCGACACCAATTCCGCACGATTTTCTGGTTTGTCGCACCACTGCTGCGCTTCAATTATTCCTGCTAACAGCGCTTCGGTAGCTTTGGGGTGTTTGTCTACCCAGTCGCCGCGAATTGCGAGGTATTCTTCTGGATGTCCTTTCCAGATTTCCGCAGTTAAAGCGGACAAGAAGCCAATTTTTTCTTTGACAATCCGTAGGGGCCAGGGGTCACCTGTACTGAAACCGTCCATGCTGCCGGTTTTCATGTTGGCCACGGTTTGGGCCGCCGGTACTGTTAGCAACTCGACATCTACGTCGGGATTGATGCCGTTAGCGGCTAGCCAGTAGCGAATCCATAAATCTTGGTTGGCTTTGGGAAAAGTGTAGGCTGCTTTGAAGGGCGTACCTGCTTTCTTGAGTCCGAGGATGTAGTCTTGGGCGGATTTTTCTAGTTTGAGTCCGAGGCCTTTACCTTCGTGTTTGGCAGCGATCGCAATTCCATTTCCCTGAGTGTTTAGCTGTAACAGCACGTACATTGGGATGCCGGCTTTATTCTTGGTGATCAGGCCTTTGCTAATCAAGTATGGCATCGGCATTTGCCACTGCCCGCCATCTATACCACCGCCTGCTGAGCCGATTTCTACGTTGTCTCGGGCCGAACCCCAGTTGGCTTGTTTGGCGACTTTGACATCTACCATGCCGTATTTGGCAAAGAAGCCTTTTTCTTGGGCAATAATTAAAGGCGCTGATTCGACGATCGGGATATATCCCAATGTAATCTTCGTGCTTTCGATGCCTTCTACTCTTTTCTCGTTGGCCACAGCAACTGCTGATGTGGCAGCAGGGGCTCCTCCAGCCCCACCAGCACCACCATCAGCAGTTCCACCGGGTTCGGGGGGATTTCCCAAACAGCCTTTGAGCAGTATGGAACTGACGGCAGATGCACCTGCTGTAACTATAAATTTGCGCCGAGAAAAATTTTCTGAAAATTTGGTCATAGCCTAGCCTCGCTCCAATACATAATCTTCTGTAACGACATCACTGAAGTTTATCAAAGCACTTTATTGCTGTTCGCTAAATTAGGCTTAGAGAACTGTTTTAAGCGCAGGTTGGCAGTAAGGATGAAAAAACTTATGGTAACAATAAGTTTTTATGATATCCCTGCTGATTTGACTCTTTTGATTAACTCAATATTGCGATCGGCCAAGTTGTGTTAACTCGCCAAAAGCGAGTTCTACATTTAATTGGCTTGTTTATTCAGTTTACCGTACTCTTGCTGTGATTATAAAACAAATATTAAATTTAAATGATAAGTATATGTTGTAGGATGTTGCGTTTTATTAAGTAGTCCTTGGTGTGGCCCGATGGTTTCACCGATCGCCCATATTTGACAAAAAACTTGCGCTGTAAGCTTTTGGGCAGTTACCAGCAGCCGGTCTTCTCATTTTTATCAAGGATTTTGCAAATCTCATACTTTTGGTATGTTGACATAATTTTAAAAATGTTATATAAGCGGTTGAGTATCTGCCTCCACGAGCGATCGCCCGTGGAGGCGGTGGGACTATATGAGAAAAAAATGAGAAAAAAATGAGAAAAAAAATTAAGTTTTGAGTAGAAAGCTGAGTAGTAGCCGTAGGGCAGGTCGCACCCACTCGACTTCGTTACTTAATTAAACATAAAATATGGAACGCTAAAAAGCTTGCTGTATATTTCTTCTGACTTGTAAATTCTGACTTCTTGCTTCAGCAGACTTCTATTTAACGATCAAAATTTGAACCGTCTTACCATCGAAAATTCCCTCTAAGTATCGTATGGTGGGCAAGACACGATTAACTTTTAATTATGAAGCTCACAAAAGGTGCAGCAATCAGACTAACAATTCTATTTATTTTGCTCGGAATAGGTGGTGCTTATTCATGGCAAATCATGACAAATCCGGCTTCTTTATAACAAGCTAAAACGCAATCTAAATCTTTAGTAACAATTTATGTAAAAGGCAATTATATTGAAGCCTTTATCTGGTTGTGCTTTGCTATTGGTTTCGCTCTTGATGCCGTAAAAACATCAGAAAAAACCAGAATTTATCGCCTGATTACCACCATATTTTTTTATTGTTTGGTTGCTCAGATATTGTCGAAGCACAAACTGGCGCGTGGTGGAGTCCTTGGTGGTTATTTGTTTGGAAAGTTTCTTGTGTTTATCTATGACGATCTTATTGTGGGTTTATTTGCGCGATCGCGCCATTTCTACTAAACCATAAATTGTCGGTTCGCTAAGAGGGGCGGGTTTACGAGATGCTGAGTTTTAAACATAGATGGTTGGTAAAAACCGCTTCTACGATCGCGCAAATTATCTTGTGATTAATTGTAGCAAGCAAGAAGGAAAATTGGAGGCAGAGCCTGGGAACGAGTAAACAGTTAGCATTCAATGCAAGCTATTAAAAAATTCTCGAACCGCAGCGGGCTGATTATCTGGCTGAACGAAGCTAGCCAGTAAAGTCAAATCGAGTTCGGGGAAAAATTCGCTCTTCTCGCATTTTTGATACGTGCCACTTTGCGATCGATAAAGCGAGAATTGCCCATCTTGCCAAAACCAAACTTCAGACACATTTAAACCTAAATATACCTGTAATTTATCGATGCCACCGCTAGTCACAATAACTTCGATCGCAAAATCTGGAATATCCTTTAATTCCCCGACACAATAGCACTCATCGGGTTCTAATCCCCTGGCTTCTGCTTCGTTGCGATAGGTGGTAGAACCGCAACCATGTAGATCCAAATCTTTAGCAAGGGCATAGGTTTCCAAAAGGCGACCGATGGTTGTTTTTTCGCGTTCGTGTCTGGGAGATAGGGTCATAACTTCAAGCAGTCCTTGGCAATAGGTGAGGCGTAGTCCCGGTACGTCTTCGAGAACAGAATCAATGGTGAGATAGTCCTGCCAACTGATGCCTCGTAGAATCAGGCGTTGTTCGGTTTGAGTATCGAGTTTTTCGACAAGATTTGTGTTCATAGTTGAGCGGCGTTCTATGTTGATCATATTATAGACTAAATTGATTTAAACTGCGTAAATTACAGTCTAAGCTAACTCATAAATTAAATGTTAAAAGTTTACAATTTATGTAAAATATATAAGACTTATGCATGGACTGCGATCGTAAATCGTCTTCAATTACTTTATTATGGTAAGTTTTTTGCTGTAATTTCTAATCTTGTTTCTTCACTTAAAATTAAACCGCTTTGGTTGGGAGGATTGCGTTCCATATAAGCATTTACTAAATCCTCAATGAAAATATCGTAAATTTCTGGAGGTATCCGAGAAGTCAAAGAAAGCCAATCTTTTTCAATTCGTTGCTTTACTTCTCTTTTGCTTCGAGCGGAAATCGAATAGGATACAACTTCTACGCTATTTGTACAGAATCCCACCTTTGTTAATATTTCTCTATATTCGCTAGACAAATAATACCCATAACGAAATTTTTTTAATTCTTGCCACTTACTATGCAGCAGTAATTCTTGCGCTATAAACTGAATAGAAGTGGGAGAGCCTTCACCTAAAAGCGATAGTAAAATTTTACCTGAAGGCTTGAGCGCTTTTTTAAACCTTGTTAGTACGGGAATATGATCGTGGATATAATGAAGAGCCTCGAAAGAAACGATAATATCGAACGACATTTCAAATTCAAGGTTTCTCGCATCGCCTAACTGAAAGTCTAGATTCGGGTAATTTTCCCGATCGAACTTACTCTTAGCAAACTCTATAATTTCTGGAAAACAATCAATACCCACAACATAGCCTTGGGGCAAATATTGGGAAATTTCTGCTGTTATTCTACCGTCTCCACATCCCACATCTAGAATTTTTTCATCTCCTCGCAATTGGAGTTCTGATATTAAATGCTTAATGCGAAAATGAAAGTAAAAAGGGTTATTGTAGTAAGATGCTATAGAAGATGGATACATAGCTAAAAAATATTAATTGCAGATTATTCGCTCGCTTTCAACTACAAAAAGTATATCACACCTGTTGCATTACTGCACAGCTCTTTAACATTTCGTCATAATCGAGCCAGAGGGGCGGGTTTACGAGATGCTTAGTTTTTAACAATTATGGTTGGTAAAACCCGCCCCTTGTATCTTAAAAGAGTCAGGCGATCAAACCGTAGACCGCAGGCTATAGAACCGAAGACACGGTTGTAATCAAACCGCAGACACGGTTG
>NZ_JAEQCB010000004.1:66597-67456 GCF_020738785.1 Microcoleus sp. PH2017_05_CCC_O_A
GACAGTATCTTAGGCGCTCGTTTTCACGGGACAGCCTGCATTTATAAGGTTAGTTAAATTGCCTGTCATGTTCTTTCATACAAACAGGGAGCTTGGAGCAAACAATGACACCGACATTTTTAGGCATAGATATCAGTAAAAAAGACTTTCATGTTTTTTTACTGAAAGAAGAACGTGGCTCAAAACCCAAAAAGTTCACGAATAATACCGAAGGGTTTGAGAGCTTAAATCAGTGGCTCAAAAAACAAGGTGTTGAAGAACTTCATGCTTGTATGGAAGCCACGAGCATTTATGGAGATGCCCTAGCTGAGTTTCTGTATGAAGCAGGCTACCAGGTGAGTGTGGTTAATCCGGCTCGGATTAAAGGGTTTGCTAAAAGCGAACTTTTACGTACCAAAACTGACTCTGTAGATGCAGCATTGATTGCTCGTTTTTGTGCGGCGATTAAACCGTCATTTTGGAAGCCAACTCCGCTCGAAGTCAAGGATTTACAAGCTTTATTGCGACGACTAGAATCTTTAACCGAGATGTATCAACAGGAAGAGAATCGTTTGGAAACAGCTACAGAAACCGTAGCTAAACTTACGAAAGCTCATTTGGAATACATTAAAGAACAACAAGCCGAAATCAAAAAAATGATTAGCGATCATTTTGACCAACATCCGCATTTAAAACAGCAGCGCGAGCTGTTGACTTCGATTCCAGGTATTGGAGAACAGACGGCTGCTGTATTGTTAGCTGAAGTTGGTCGGATTGAAGATTATAAGAATGCTCGTCAACTGGCAGCTTATGCAGGTTTAACTCCCTGTGAGCGTAGCTCAGGAACTTCTGTACATGGCAAAACTCGTTTATCTTGTAC